>DGUK01000055.1 GCA_002394635.1 Faecalitalea sp. UBA4312 | reverse complement strand
TATTTATCAACACAAGCACCGAGACCCTTTCCATTCCTGTAACGAAGGTATGGCAAGGCCCGGCCGCTGCATCGGCTACGATCAACCTGCTTGCGGATGGCGTTATCATAAATTCCATCGATCTCTCGGAATCCAACAATTGGCAGTACGTGTTTGAAAATTTACCAAAATACGATGAAAAGGATGGCCACGAAATCATCTATGATTTAGAAGAGGCCGAAATAGAAGGTTACCACTCCCGTAAAGAAGGGGATCTACTCAATGGAACTATCTTTACCAATACCATCAGCGGAAACATAGATATTCCGGTCACAAAGAAATGGATCGGTCCGGCTGTCGGTCCTGTCTATGTTGAGCTGATCCGAAATGACAATCCAACGGGTTTAAAGCTCGAACTGAACGAAGAGAACAGATGGAGCGATTCATTTACCGATCTGGAACAATACGACGACCAAGGGAATCCGATTCAGTACTCTATAAAAGAAGATCCTGTCACCGGATATAAATCAGAAACAGACGGTTCCCAAGAAACCGGCTTCCTTCTTATCAACCGTAATACCGAGACCATCGATATCCATGTTGAGAAGGAATGGATCGGTCCGGCTGCGGACAATGTGTTGATCCGATTGACCGCTGACGGAAAAGAGATCCAAACCATCACACTGGATCAAAAAAATAAATGGAAACATACCTTTACGGATCTACCGAAATACGATGAAACCGATGGTCATGAAATTGTATATGAGCTTATAGAGGACGAGCTAAAAGGATATCAATCCAAGTCTTCCGGTACGATCCAGGAAGGCGTCGTCTTCACAAACACGAATACAAAGACCATAGATATTCCAGTCACCAAAAAGTGGGTCGGAGATATTCTTGTCGACTATGTCGATATATGGCTGTTAGCGGATGGTAAAAAAGCGGATATGATTTCTTTGTCCGATGACAACAACTGGAATTATACATTTACCGAATTACCAAAGTATGATGAAACCGACGGCCACGAAATCAACTATACAATACAGGAGGTGAAGGTCGATGGTTATGTGACCGGTATTTCCGGTACAGCAGAAACCGGCTTCGTTATTACCAATACAATAATCGGAAAAGTTTCAGTTCCGGTTACCAAAAAATGGATAGGAAGCCCTACAGATGGGGTTATGATACGCCTATACGCAAATGATAAGGAAATCGACTCTGTTCAGCTTAATAAGGATAATGATTGGCAGTATACCTTTACCGGTTTAGATGCCTATGATCAAAAGAATCCAATCAAGTATACGATCAAAGAAGATGCCATAGAAGGGTATACTTCTTCCATTTCGGGCAATGCGGAAGACGGCTATGTTGTGACAAACACAAAGACATCCAAAACGGTAAAAGACCCTGAAGTCAAACCGCCTACAAAGAAAAAAGGCGCTACGACAGCCGCAAATACCGGACAAGTGGCATCAGCTATCCTGCTGATCATGCTGGTTGCTCTATTGGTTTTTATCGTCGTGATTATTTCAAAGAAACATCGTAAATAGATCAGAGCGGAGAATCTCCGCTCTGTCTTATTTATTTTCTTCTTTCATTACCTCCAGAAATGCCTGGAGTATCTTGGCTGTGATGCCCCATATTGTGTAATTCTTATACGTATAGAAGAGAACCTCTTTTTTTCCTTTCATCCAATGATACTCTTTCCCGTTCTGAATTCGATCATATGGAAAATCATCTGCCGGTTTTTCAACCATCGTCGATATATAAATCTCCGGATGTACTTCCATCAAATGATGCAATGGAACCGTAAAAACCGATTCCACTTCTTCATTCGGATCAATTGGTTCCTTGATTTCTCCCACAAACGCGTAAATGATCCGGTTTTTTCCGGTGACATATGTATCTGCTTGTCCAAAAACCTCAATCTGTTCTCTTCGGATCCTTAAT
The DNA here is from genome assembly GCA_002394635.1 of Faecalitalea sp. UBA4312. Taxonomy (GTDB): domain Bacteria; phylum Bacillota_I; class Bacilli_A; order Erysipelotrichales; family Erysipelotrichaceae; genus UBA4312. The sequence goes on along the minus strand of DGUK01000055.1, from coordinate 57,251 downwards.
TCTTCCATCGTTTCCCGGATAGCAGTATCTATCGGCTTCTCTCCTTTTTCCATCTTTCCTCCCGGAAAGCTGACATCACCTGGCTGTCGTATATTTGCACTTCGAATTTCAAAAAGTACGTGATAGCCATCTTCTTTTTTGATCAGCGGAATGAATACAGATGATTTTTTGTTCTTGTCCAGATCGATGATCCGTGGTTTATGTTCTTGCCATATCGTTTTCATACGATAAGAATATACCACATTTACAAGAAAAAACTCCATACTGCGCATGGAGCTTTCTATTCTTTGACTTCTTCAATCAGGTACATACGAGAACTAAAATCCTGATAATAACGAACATTTTCATCATAGCCGGTCGCACTGAATGCCTGCTTCAAATGGATACCGGCCATCAATTGTTGTCCAGTTAATACGTAATCTTCGGTTTCTGATGGCATCGTAACCACTTTTGAGACCGCTTTATGCACCAAGCCGTCCTGTCGGATATGGATCGGTGCAGCCGTATTGATCAAATCACCAAATTGAAGGATATTGTAAGTTTTCGGAATGTTGTAAAACCGATATGTTTTCTGTGGATCCAGACCCTTGGCATAAAACAGCTCGGTCTGTGTATTGGGCGTCACCATCTCCTGACAGATCATCCCTACAGCCCGTTTTTTATCCTTGGAAACACTGATCCACTGATGCCGGCCACCAGTATGGATCCGATAAAAATCCCCATACTGGAATACATCTTCCCACTCTTTATACAAGGCAATTTGTTCTCCGATCCGTTTCCTGTCCTCTCTGGACATATCCACCAGATTACATTCATAACCTAATACACCATAGGAAGCGATATTAAACCGTGTATCCAAAGGAGTCGTTCGTAAAGTTTGATGATTCGGACAGTTGGAAACATGTGCTGTAAATGTAGATAAAGGATAGCCATAACTGTAATTTTCCTGTATTTTGGCCCGGCATATGGCATCGGTATTATCGCTAGCCCAAATTTGCGGAAAGTAACATAGGATTCCCAGATCAAATCGGTTGCCACCGGCTGCACACCCCTCAAACAGAATATCCGGAAACGCTTTTGTCAAACGTCGAATCAAATCATATAATCCCATAACATATCGATGGAACACCTCTTTTTGTCTATCGTGTCCCAAATATTGCGAATATACATCGGAAAAAATACGATTCATATCCCATTTTACATACGATATGTTTGCACTGGATAATACTGTTTTTATGGCGTTGTCCAAATAGTCCACAACCTGAGGATTGCATAGATCCAATATGCGTTGATTCCTTCCTTCAGAATGTGGTCGATCAGGTATCTGGATCACCCAGTCCGGATGAGCACGGTACAGATCGCTGTTGACATTGACCATTTCCGGTTCTATCCACAATCCAAACTCCAATCCCATTGCGTTGATGCGATCGCAGATGCCGGATAACCCTCTTGGCAATTTCTTTGTGTTGACCGTCCAATCGCCTAAGGACTGCTTGTCATCATCCCTTGTTCCAAACCAACCATCATCCATCACAAACAAATTGATTCCTGCTTCTTTGGCTGCTCTGGCCAAACGAAGAATGCGAAACTCGTTGATATCAAAATAATTCGCTTCCCAACTATTGATCAGTATCGGTCGAATTTGATTCTGGTATCTTCCACGCACGATATGTCGATTGACAAAATCATGCATATTCCGGCTCATACCACCCAGCCCCATAAAAGAATAGCTCATGACTGCTTCTGGTGCTTCAAAACGAGAGCCCGATTCAATCGTAAATGAAAATGATTGTGGATTGACACCAGATACAAAACGCATTTTTCCAAAAGAGTTGACTTCACAGCACTCATAATGATTGCCGCTGTATACCAGGTTCAGTCCATAAATTTCCCCTATATCCTCTTGGGTATTTGGCCGTTTGATCATCACAAACGGATTCGCACGATTGCTGGAGGTTCCGGTATAAGAACTGTTAACGATCTTTCCGGCATATACAGGAATTTCATTTCGGTTCATTTCGTTAGCCCAGCTGCCGGTAAAGGTTTCCATCACATAGTTATGATCATCAAAGTCCAGCTGTGTGCTCATCAATCGATCCAGTTGAACCGGCTGATCTCCGTCATTATAAAGAACCGCTCTTCTTGTGATGACATCACATTCTTCATAAACGGAATAATGAAGCTCTAGTCGAAGATCTCTGTCTTTTAGTGTAACAACCAGATGATCGTCGGCTCCATAGCTTTGTGGCAACGTTTCCATGACTGGCTGCTGCTTTGAAAGCTCTGCTTTATCAAAACGAAAATCACTTGTATAACTGCCGTCCGAATATACGACTTCAATAAACGGTTCACGGATATCCCCTTTCCCATACGAAGATATTTCCAAGCGCCTGTCCTCTAGTACCAGTACATGATCCGGAACATAGTTGATGACATTTCCCGGCTCAAAAGCCCTTTTCAATTTCATGGCTTCAATGTTGCCGCGATCGATCCTCTGTCCATAATATAAATGCTCCAGATGGCCAGAACTCATAACGTGAAAACTATAGGTTGTATGTTTCGTCGATAATGTATATAACGAATCCTGAACAGTTATCATACAACCTCCTACTTACGATTCAGCTGCGCTTGAATTTCTGCCATTTTTTCATCGTTTAATTTATAGTATTTCTTGAATACCAGATAACCGCATACCAGCAGAATGATGGAAGGAATCGTCATGAACAGACGTAGTCCGGATAATGCAGCTTCGCTCTGTACCAATGCAGATGTTTCCAGTCCGATCATGTCGATGGCCAGTCCTGCTGCAAAGACCGCAAACCCACTGGCCAGCTTCACTGTAAATGTCTGCATGGAGAAGATCACAGATTCTTCCCGAGATCCGTTTTTCGCTTCGCCATAGTCAACGGAATCCGACAGGAACACCGTCAGCATAACATTCAGAACTCCGTAACCAGCATAGACCAACATACCAGGCAAACATAAGGACAACCATCCCAAGGTTTTATAAATACCGGTTACCGCCATCAGCAGCAAGATCGCAAAACCGATGATCTGTACAACGATACCTACACCGAACAACCGTAGTTTTTCCACTTTTCTGCGGATTACCGGAATCACGGCCATGGCAACAACCTGGATACCGAAACATACACTGACAAATAAGGAATAGGCATCGGTATCTCCTACATCAAACTGGAAAAAGTACAGAATCAAGTTTCCTACAACGTTGAGTGCGGCATATACGAAGATAATAGCTACCACAACGACCAGAGCCTGGTCGTTTTTAAATAAAGACGCAAACATTTCCATAATTCCCACGGATTTGGTCTCTTCAATTTTTCTTTCCGGTACACTTAACACGCATACGGTTTCACTGATAACGAAGAAAATCGCAATGATCAACGCCCAGTATTTAAAACCAATCGTATAATTGGCAATCACGGCTCCACCGCTCAAAATTGGCACGATGGCCATGGTCAATACTGTCGGGATCGCATCGCCGATGCCGGCAGCGCTACGAGCCAGAGAAGACAAGCCCTCTCTTTCCTTGCCAGGTTCGGTGACAGCCGGAATCAAAGACCAGAATGGAATATCCATCATAGTATATGTAATGCCCCATGCAAGATAGAAGACAGCCAACCAGACACGTAAACCGCTTTCCGCCATATTGGCCGGGGTCGCAAATAACGCATATACAGTTACTGCGTTTAATACTGTTCCTGCAAAGATCCATGGACGAAAACGTCCGAATTTCGTTTTGGTCTTCGCCACGATAATTCCCATGATCGGATCATTGATGGCATCAAAGACACGAGCCAACATCAGTACTGTTCCGATAAAGGCACTGCTTACCCCCAAAACAACATTGTAGTAATACAATAAATAACTAGATACCAGCATGTATACGATATCTTTTCCTATAGCTCCCAGTCCAAATCCGAATTTATTTCTAAATGTCAGCTTCATTCTTATTTTCCTTCTTTCATTCCCATCGCAATCTTGACCACATTGTAAGCACCGTCATACAATCCGATTTTTTTATTTCTTAATATATTTTCATTCATCTGCAAAAACATTCTTTCATCTTTGCGGAACATATCGATCATTTGTGTCGTATGCGGAATATCCCGACATTCTAAACTTCCGTCTCCAACCTCTGCCGAGTGGATAGCTCCCCACTTCTCATGGCCGCCAATGCGCTTGATAAACAGCTTCGGTACCGGATAGAACGAGAATTCACTTGGTTTTGTCACCAATACATCGCAACTGCGCATCAACAGGTTCGAACAATACACAGCTTCAAAGATGTTTTCATGCCAGAACGCATGAACACCACTTACATCCTCATTCAATGCTTGATTAGCAAAGCTTTCTGTATCTTCCCAGTTATTGAAATGCGTCGTGGAGATCTTTTCCAGTTCCGGTATTTCTTTGACCAGCTGATCCCATACATTTCGATAATCCCCGACATTCACATATAATACCGCTTTCTGTTCGCGGATATCCGACAGTAAATATTTTATGATGGCCGCAAAGATTTCTTTCTGTGCTCCTGCTCCCCCGATCGACAACAGGAACCGCATTGGCTTTCCGTTCTTAAAACGATCCATTCTCGCTTTTGTGTCGGATTCCAGATTGGATACCAGTTCATGATCCACATAATGGCCTGTGTAGATCAGACTATCCGCCGGCATCGGATGAAGAACCTTCTTCTTTGCCATGCCGTTTAAGATTCGATATCCCATATAGGACTGATGCGTTTGGATCGTATGAATACTTCCTTCGGCTAAATGCAACGCCATCGGCCAGTTATCCGGGATTGCATTGACAACGTATTTCATATCTCCATGTAAGGCAGCCTGTGCCGGCCATACATGCGTGCCGATCACCGGAATTTCCTTCGGTACGTTTTTAAAGACGGTTGCCATCAATTCAGCGTTTTTCTGGTCGCTGGCATTATAGCTCAGCTGGCGAAATCCTTCGTAGTTCATCGGTTCCCACACAAATTTATTAAACAACCGGCTCTTCTGCGAAATCCGCGATCCCAGAGAATACAGATCGTTTTGTGCACTGATGACTTTTGTGCATGTCGTCTGTGCATAGGAATTCAAATCCATCCAGTAAGGTGTATATCCCAGCGCATGAGCTGCACTGGCCATAGCCATGGAAATACGATAATGTCCAAAGCCCATGCGGATATTACCTACAATTATTCCTTTTTCCATATCAAACGGTTCCCCTTCTCTCGGGTCCAGTTCAATATCATATACTCCCAGACTTTTGAACAGGTAGTCGTTTTCCTTGATCCGGATCGGATAGTTTTCTAACGTATCATCCCCGAATTTCTTTATAAATTTGTCTCTAGACTTCACCGCTTTCCGGTAGTCCCTTTCACTGATCTCATTGTTAAAAATCATCTTGGAACGATCCATCTTATTTGCCCTCCTCAATTCCATGAATCATGATCATTACTACTTCGTCCAATGCCTTCTGATAGCTCAGCCCGCTTTGGATCAAAATATCCCTTTGAAAGAATTGTTCCAATGTCGCTTCCATCATCGTCTTAAAGACCGGAATAGAAATCTGCCGGATCACACCTTCGGCCATCCCTTGTTCGATTAAAGCGATTGTCAGTTCCCATCCACTCTCCAGTCGTTGGGCTACCTTGGAATATATCTTCGGATATTTATCTTTCAATTCATACAACAACCGAAAGTCCACTTCCATATAAGCTTCCGGCAAAGCCGCCATTACACGTCTCAGCTTTTCAATGGTCGGTAGATCCTGCTTCATTACCCATTGTTCTTTTTCCTTGACGGCATCAAAACACGTATCCACCATGGCCATGCACAAGCTTTCCTTATCCTTGAAAACGGTATAGATCGTCTTCTTGGATATAGCCAATGATCCGGCAATATCATCCATGGTGAATTTCAATCCCTTTTCATTGAATAATGTGATTGTCGCATCAATGATCTGTTTTTCTAATTGTTCCTTCATAAATCACCTCGGAAACTATTTTTGTAATTCTAGTTTCCTTTATTCTATCATTGAAAGCGCTATCACACAAGAAACTATTTCACTTTTTTCGGTTTCCATGTTTGGTAAATCCCAGTTCTTAATGATTGATCTTGGGTATCTGTATTTCTATATGTATCTAGATCCGAACCACGCTTGCCATGAAGCGTTGTGTCAAGTGCTTTTTTTGTTTAATTGACAGTTTTCTTTGCTGCACAAAAACTTTCGTTAGAAACAAGAGCACATTGCTCTGCTTCCTCGTCAATTTTTTCGGCAGGGCATGAAAGCTGGCCGTTTTTCAGTGCCAAACAGGCCGGTTTCATTGAAGGAATGATTTTATTTTCTAAAAAGAAGACTTTATATATATAAATAACCGCACAGAAGCCAAATACGACACTTGATTCTTTGATTTGTGTTGATGAACAGTTGATTTTCTTTGGCTTTGAACAGTAACATATATAATAGAAAGCCATTATTGACATCAAATATGTCAATAATTTTGATACATTTATACCTAGAAACGAGGTTGTTTATGAAAATATCCGATCATTCTATCATTCTGGCACCTGCTTCGATGCATATGGCCATTTATCAGGAAATACTCCATCAAAAACACAACTGTATCGATATCGATGTCTTATCGGTTTCCGGGTATGTCCGACAGCTTCTGCATACCGTTCCCGTCAGCGATATTGAATGGTATTACCGTTTTCAAGTAGTTTTAAAGGACATTCCAAAAGACAATGTGTTTTATTCCAGTCTGAAAGATATGAACTTTTTATCTGCTTGTCTTGATTTTGTCCGCTGGACCAAGCTGTATGGGGTGTCCCATTTTCCGCACACAACACAGAAAGAAATCGACCTGTATGCGATCGTAACACGTTTATCGGATCTAAAGATGGCCGAAGATCAAGCTTCTTCCTTATCTTTGCCTTCCATGAACAATGTGCAGATCGTACGGCATTCGTTTACCGTCATCGAACAGTTCTGGATCTCTTTGTTTTTAGAACAAGGGGCTTCTTTTATCGAACCGGATCGGCCTGTTTCGAAACATTATTATTCCGTGGCCAATGCCCGGAAACAAATTGAACTGGCAGCCCGTTGCATCCTGGAAAAACAATACGATGCCGAAGACGTCTTTATCGGTTTATGTGATGGAAAGGATTCCCAAGTAACAGCGCAGATCCTGGATCGATATCAGATTCCATACACTTTTTTAAAAACGTTAGTTCCCTCTGTATTGTTGAAACAATGGATTGCCGCTCTGCGCTGGGGGAAGGAAAAAAACCGGGATCATTTGATTACTTTATTATCCCTGTTATATCCGGAACAATCGGCCATGGTCCGTTATCTGACTTTGTTCCCGGATGCTTATCCACAGTTTGTTCCGCATACTGACAAGGACTATCAGGACAATGAATTTCTGCGCGATTTTGAATACGAATCTTTACAAAAGCTGGAAAAAGAAGCACTGTCCTGGTGGGCTGACCACGATTTTGAATGGGAATATAATGACTTTCGAAAGATGGCGGATGTGATCCAATCGGTCAATCAGCCGACGCAGGAGAACCTATCTGTATTTAAAGAAGTTCAACTGGCTATCTCACGTGCTGTTCCCTATATACACAAGAAAGAGGACATCGATCTGTTGATCGATACGCTTGACCAAAAAAACCTTAAAATCAAAACACCCAATGTACACGGTGTTCTGATCGGCAGTCATTCCGATCTTTGCGGCATCCGCAAAATCGGCTTTCTGTTAGGAAGCGTCAATACCGTCTCTTTACAAAAAGGTGTCTTCAACGAAGCTTATATTTCTCAGACCGGTTTGCCGGATCTTCAGCAACGGCTGGCTTTACAGAAAGAAAACTTTTTTAAAGGTCTGGAAACGTTTGAATCCTTTTATATGATCGTTCCCCAGACAGATTATTCCCGAAAGACGATCGATACCAATGTGGATATGGATGCCTGGATGCAAAAAAAGCCTGAATTCCAAAATATTCAGGATATTTCTCGTTATGAACAGCCGACCTTTTCCATTTCAGAACAGACGGCTGATAATCTGTTTTTCGAAAACCATCTGTTCCGCAGCTCGATCAGCCGCCTGGAAGCTTTTGCCAATTGTCCGTTAAAACATTTTTTGACGTATGGTTTGCATATTCGTGAGAAAAAAGAAATGCTGGATCTAGCGATGCGGGGATCGATCCTTCATCATATCCTGGAAAAAGCAGCCAAGGATCATCAAAAAGAGTATGCTGCCATTTCCGATAAGCAGATCCGGCAATATGTAGAGGATGAATTTATATGGGTGGAATCTGTTTTTGTTGATCGTAAACAATGGTTTGAAATCCAGAAGGATGACTTATACAGAGTTCTGTTAAATCTGTTTGAACGTTTGAAAGCCTTTGAGAAACAATGGCATATGACCACAGTGGCACAAGAACATCCGGTTTCCATGGATCTTTCATGGAATGATTATACCATTCATATGACCGGATCTATTGACCGCATCGATGCATCTTCCACTTCCTTCACTGTCTTTGACTACAAGCAGGGAAGCCGGAATTTCAGTATGCAGGAGTTTAACAGTGGACAAGCCTTACAGTTGGCCACTTATTCTATTTCATATCAACAGCAGACCGGCAAGGTGCCGATGGGCAGCCTGTATATCACGCTGAAAAAAGGTCCGGTAGAACAGATTGCCGGTAAGATCAATCGAACAAAAAAGGAAATAAACTTTACGGAAGAAAAGGACTCCCTCCAATCCTATATCGATGGAGATCGATTAAAAGGATGGACCTTTGCCGATTTTAGTCTCTATGCCGATGACAAAAATCCTTATTTCCCGAAAAAAGCCAATATGGACTTTGTGTCCATGAAAGAAAACTGGCAAATCATATTGAACAGCCTTTTGGATGAGATCCACACCGGAAATATCCGGCCGGATCATTCCAATAAGGCTTGTACCTATTGTAAATACCGGCATATTTGTCGCAACGCCCAACAGGAGGTTGTGAAAGAAAGCCGTTTAGAAAAGGAGGACGCTGCATGAAATTCACAGATCAACAGTTAGCCGCTATTCAGTCACGTCATAAAAATGTGGTTGTTTGCGCCAGTGCCGGTAGTGGAAAGACCAGTGTCCTGGTCGAACGTTTGTGTCAGCTTGTTATTCGAGATCGGATCCCAATCAATCATATCTTGGCCATGACCTTCACCAACGATGCGGCTGCCGAGATGAAATCCAGACTACGTCAGCGTTTGCTCGAGCAGGCACAGGATGAGTTTATCCTTTCCCAGTTAGCACTACTGGAAACAGCACAAATCTGCACCATTGATAGTTTTTGTTTGAATATTGTACAGAATTATTACTATAAGATTCCGATTTCCTATACCATGGCGCAGACGATTGCCAGCGATTTACAAAAAACGCAAGCTTTTAATCAAGCCTATCAAAAAGCCTGTGTAAAGATGGAGCCGGAAGCCTTTCGGATCCTGAATCATTATTTTGCGGCCTTCTCCAAGAATGAGCAGGATATACAGAAAAATATAGAACAGTGTATCAATATCGCCTGGTCCAAACCCGATCCGAAACAATGGCTGAAGACAGTCATCCAACCGGACAGTCCGGCGATAGAGCAATGGATGCTTCGTTATTTTCAGAACCAGATCCAGGCCATCATCGATGAACTGGCACCGATCGAAGACTGGCATGAAACGTTAGCGCAGAAAAAAGAAGGCTATCAACAGATCCTGGAACAGTGCACAACCTATGAGGATCTGTATAATATGCTTCCACAGCATATACGGATCACGGCTAAATTTCCAACTGTAAAACAGCTGTCTGTAGATATTTCCTCGGATGATCTAAAACCATATCGAGAATCCATCCAAAAAAGAGAGTGCGGATTGATGGAGGTTCTCTTCTCAAAAGAACAGTTCATCAAAGACCGAAAAATTATGCAGCCGGTCTATGAAGCTTTTTACACTTTATGTATATATACCAAGGATTTCTTCGATCAACAAAAACGAGAAATGGAAATCATCGATTTTAACGACATGGAGCACTTCGCATATCTTCTGCTGCAGCAGGATGTCATCCGTCAGGAGGTTCAGGATCAGTATGAGACCATCCTGATCGATGAATTCCAGGATACCAATGATCTGCAGGAAAGTATCATCAAAGAGTTCTGCCGTCAGGACAATGTCTTCCGTGTCGGTGATATTAAACAATCCATTTACGGCTTTCGTATGGCCCGTCCGGACATCATGCGTGGACACATGGTCTCCAAGGATCCTCATGATCAGACTTTGGTCCTGGATCAGAACTTCCGATCCAACGCCAACATCATTGAATTCAACAATGAATTTTATGAAAAAATCATGAATACAGATTTATTGGGAAATCATTTTGATACCATCGATATCGCCCATGTCGGTTCTCCTGCTCAATCTGAAGCTTCACAGGTCCCGATCCGCTTTGTATATACACAATACAAAGATTGGGCAAAAGAAAACGGTATTCATACAATGACCGCTATGTCCAAGCACAAGAAAAACCGTATGGATCTGATCGCACAAGATATTTTAAAAAAACATACAGAACAGAAGGTACCATACCGGGATATCTGCATTCTTTCCCGTAATCACAGCCCGCAGCTGGAGCTGCAAAAGGTTCTGGAGGCCTATGGAATCCCTTCTGTATCCGATAATGAGCATGGCTTCTATCGCAACCAGGCAGTACAGATCGTTCTTTCAACTTTACAAGCGTTGATCGACCCAAGCGATGATATTAATCTATGCGCGGCCCTGTGTTCTGCGATCGGTCAAGTGAAGGCTGAACAGCTGGCTTTGAGCTGTTTGGGAAAAGATCATCATATCCCTTTGTATTACCGCATTGAAAACGAAGCGTATATGACAGACTGGCATGCGTTACGACAATACCGATATGAACCGTTACCCAATCTGATCCGGGCTATTTATGCACATAATGATTATTATGAGAACCATACGACCACACAGGATAAGGCCAATCTGGATTTCCTGTTGGAAAAAGCTTCTTTATACCCGGATGTGATGGATACGCTTGGATTTGCCAGACAGATGCAGGAAGAAGCAGAGCGAGACAGTCAGGCCGAGGCCTACCCTTATGGGAAAAACGCGGATATCGTACAGTTAAAAACGATCCACCGGTCCAAGGGACTGCAATTCCCGATCGTTTATCTTTTGTCTTCGGAAGAATTCAGGGCGCACGGATCCAACGGACCGATCCTTTTGGATGCTGATCTGGGGATCTCTTTCAAAACGCTTGTGCATCACGGCAAAGTCAAGAGAATCTCGCAAAGCCACCTGGCTATACAGACCAAACAGTTTATCGATACGATGAATGAAGAAATGCGGATCCTGTATGTAGCCACGACCCGTCCGCAAAAAGAATTGATCATTGTGGATGCGATCGAGGACAAAAACTTATATCTGTCTCCGTTAAACACTTCGGCCATTCTAAATAAAAAAGGCTATACCGGATGGTTTTTCCATACGTATTTTGGATCCTCTGCTTCGCCGATCCGTTTTGAGGAATCTCACGGTCTCTGTGAACGACCGCAACCGCCTTTGCCAAAAATAGTTTCTTTTGATAAAGAAGTATATGGAAAAGAAACCCCAATCTGGGAAAGTGCTACCGCATCCGGGACAAAAATAAAGATGCACTGGACACCTTTTGAGATTCTCAACGAAAAAGGGACGGAACGCGGTACCTTATTCCATGAGATCATGGGCCAATGTCCATACCCTTATCAAAAAGAGGATTGTATTGCCTTTGCCAAGGCTTCCGGATATACATTAACGTCCTATGATCTGAAACAGCTCCTACAGCTCAATGAGCAAAAAATATATGCTCAATGGTTGCAACAGCCCCATGCGTTCGAATGTGCTTACATTACTGAGAAGGATCATGTAATCACACATGGATCCATGGACCTTGTCATCTGGATGCCGGATAAAACCATTGTTTTGGATTTTAAGACCGATCATGCCGATGAACATCAATTATTGGCATTGTATACGGAACAACTTCAGACATATCGAGACAGTATTCTGGCCATTGACCCCACAAAACCAGTAGAAGCCGTTATCTATTCATTTTACTTAAATAAATTCTTTCAAGTTGTTTGAAACAATAGTCTTCTTCATGTACAATAAAAACGTATTTTTCATAGAAAGAGGGAGAAAGAAATTTTATGGAAAACTTATTTAAACTGAAAGAAAAAGGAACAGACGTTAAAACCGAGATTATGGCCGGTTTGACCACATTCCTGGCCATGGCTTACATCCTAGGTGTTAACCCTGCCATCTTGGGCGATGCAGGGATGGATATGCCATCTGTATTCTTGGCTACTGCAATTGCGTCCGGAATCTCATGTATTCTGATGGGTGTGATTGCGAATTATCCGGTTGCTTTGTCTGCTGGTATGGGTGTTAACGCTCTATTTGCTTATACGATTTGTGGCGCTATGGGTTATTCCTGGAGAGCCGCACTGGCATCTGTTTTGATTTCCGGTGTGATTTTTCTGGTTATTTCCGTAACCGGTCTGCGTCAGATGGTTATCGATGCGATCCCGGTTCAGTTAAAACTGTCTATTGGTGCCGGTATCGGATTCTTCGTAGCTTTTATCGGTTTGAAGAATGCCGGAATCATCATTGCAGATCCAGCTACCTATGTAGCTTTAGGTGATATGACAAGTCCAACGGTCTTACTGGCATTGTTCGGACTGGCTATTACCATTGTCATGGTCATCAAAAATGTGCCGGCTGCTGTATTTGTTGGTATGGTCATCACTGCAGTTGTTGGAATCATTTTAGGATTTATGGGATTTGAAGGAATGCCTTCTTTACCTCAACAGATGTTTACAACTTCCTTCCATATGGAAACAGTTGGTGTCTGCTTTGCCGGCATGGGTGAGTTGTTTGCCAATCCGTTAGCTGCTTTTGTCATCATCTTCTCGTTCTTATTCGTAGACTTCTTCGATACAGCCGGAACCTTGATTTCCATCGGTAACAGTATCGGACTGGTAGACGAACAAGGTCACCTGGAAGGTGGCGAACGTGCGATGTTATCGGATGCCATCGGTACAGTATTCGGTGCTTTCTTAGGAACAAGTACAATCACAAGCTTTGTGGAATCCACTTCCGGTGTCGGTGTTGGTGGACGTACTGGTCTGACTGCTGTAACAGCCGGCGTCCTGTTCCTATTATCCACTTTGATCTCTCCGATCATCTTAAGTGCCGTTACTAACGCTGTAACAGCACCGGCTTTGATCGTTGTGGGAATCATGATGGCTAAACAGCTGAAAGGTATTGACTGGGATAACATGATCTTTGCGGTTGCCGGATTCATCACAATTTTATTCATGTGTGTTTCCTGCTCTATTTCCAATGGTATCGCCTTCGGATTCATCGCTTATACGATTGCGATGTGCTCTGCAGGAAAAGCAAAGGAAATTCATCCGTCTGTATGGGTATTGTTGATTATCTTCATAGTATACTTCATCAGCCCATCGTTAATGTAAGAAGAAAGAAGGAACATCGTTCCTTCTTTTTTTTGTTCTATTAAAAAAACACCTCTTTCAAGGTGTCTTACAATAAATGTTTTTCAACAAAGTCATCCCAGCCTTGCTCATCACAACTTTTTTCTGTAATGATATCAGCTACTGCTTTGGTGTCGGCACTGCCGTTGATCATGCATACCCCACAGCCAGCTACTTGTAACATTTCATTATCATTCGTAGTATCCCCAAAGGCAATCACCTGTTCTAAAGGAATCGAAACCATCTTACAATATTCTTTTAATGCCACCCCTTTATTGGAAAGACGATTGGAGAATTCATACAATGTCGGCTGTGTCTTATATCCCTGATAATATGGAGAAGGATGTTCCTTCACATATTCTTCGATCTGTTCCATCTGTTCGGCAGGCACTCTGTACAAGATCTTGGCATTATCTCTTGCCCATAAGGAAGAAATATCGGTTACAATTTTGATATTCCGATCTACATTTTCCGCAGACAGGCGTACCATATCATCATATTTTACACATACGACATCCTGTCCTTCGTAAATAAACGGATTCGCATCAAACGGTTTCATCAAATCAATGGTTTCTTTGATCCATTCTTTTTTCATCAAGTGATACGCATACTCCTTTTTTCCGTCCCATAAAGCAGCTCCGTTCATTCCGATGATGAAATCCGTCGGGCATTTCCATCGAGATGCCATTGTCTGTACATCGCGAACAGGTCTTCCGCTGGCCAATCCAAACAAAATTCCTTTTGAACGAAGGACATGGATCAGCTGTAATGTTCTTTGTGCCATTGGTTCGTGTCGCTTTACCAGTGTACTGTCGATATCACAAGCAACAACTTTATATACATCTTTCATGTTTCCTCCTAAAAAAAGAGTCTTATCGACTCTGTGATAAATCCTGAATTTTATGCGATAGATACTGATCCTTATAAGCCCCCTTGATTGAGGTTACCCCCATTTTCTGATCAAAGAGAGAGGCTAGTATTTCCACCGCTTCCTGTGTAGACAACATAGACGTATTGAGCATTAGATCATAATTGTATCGTGTACCCCAGCGCTGGTTAGTATAAAACTCATAAAAACCAGCACGTTTTTTGTCTTGTTGTTCCACAAACCGCTGTACTTTCCGTTTTGGAATCTTGTACTCTGTTTTCGCAATATGAATACGATCTTTCAGATCGCTGTAGCAATATACTTTGATACAGTTCGGATTATCCTTCAGGATAAAGTCCGCACAGCGTCCGACGATCACTGCCGATTCCGTTTGAGCAATTCCTTGTATCATTTCCTTGGCCATTTCAAATACCTGCGCATTGACCGAAAGCTCCGTCATATTGGAAAGCCAGTTATTTCGGCCCACATTGTAAAAACCAGCTTCATTCATATTGTCCTCTTCAAAGAATTCCGGACGTACACCAATCTGCTGGGCAATGTATAACATAATTTCTTTATTGTAGTAACCAATATCCAGATATTCCGCCAGCTGTCTGCCTATTTCTTGACCATTGGATCCGAATTGTCTGGAAATTGTAATAATCACATTTTTATCCATACTCTTATTTTATATTGTTTTGTTATAAAAAAATAGAAGTTTTTCAACTTCTACTTTATTTTGTTTCGTTTACGATATCCCAGTACTTTCTACGAGAAGGATCTAAGTTGTCTACATAATAACGAACCGTCATTTTTCCAGCTACTTTTGAACGGGATTTTGGTTCTTCAATAAAAGCGTCTCCTTCCAGCATGTCATCTAACATTGCTTTACAGCAAGGTGTTAAATTCTTTACTGTTCCTTCGCATTCTTCATTTAGCTCCTTTGCGTTTACTTCAATATATAACCACATTTTATCATGTGCTTCTTGTTTCATTTCCTGTAAACGAAGAGCATACTGTTCCTGTGTCCATTTTTTCATTGTGTATTCCTACCTTTCATACGAAGACTAGTTTACAACATTCTAAATAAAAATCAAATTTTTATTTATGGTAACGCTTTCAAAAAGAGGATTTACTACCATAAATCCTCTTACCATGCTAATATTTCGACACCATGCTCCGTCACTAACAGTGTGTGTTCCCACTGTGCGCTCAGCTTGCCATCCTTCGTATAGGCTGTCCATCCGTTATCTTCATCAATATATAATGGTGCTTTGCCTTCGTTGATCATCGGCTCAATGGTAAAGACCATGCCCGGTGCGATGACCATCCCGGTTCCCCGGATGCCCACATGCTGCACATATGGATCTTCATGGAAGCCGTTGCCGACACCATGGCCACAGAATTCACGAACAACACTGTAACCATTCTTATGCGCATGTTCCTGAATGGCTGCCCCAATATCTCCGATATGGCCCCATGGACGAACCGCTTTGATACCGATTTCCAAACATTCTTTGGTTACATCGATCAAGCGCTGCGCTTCCGGTGAAACCTGTCCTACACAGAACATCCGGCTGGCATCCGCATAATGTCCATGGAATATCGTTGTACAGTCGACATTGACGATGTCTCCCTCTTTTAACACAACCTTATCGCTTGGAATGCCGTGACAAATCTCATCATTGACCGATGTACATACACTTTTCGGATAGCCTTCGTATCCAAGTGGTGCCGGGATCCCACCGTGAGAGGTCGTATAATCATAGACAAATTTGTCGATTTCCTCGGTGGTAACACCTGGTTTGATCAAAGACCCGACGTTATCAAGAATTCCGTTATTGATAGCAGCTGCCTTTTTGATCCATTTGATATCTTCTGCATTTTTGATCAGATGATGCTCCGGTACCATATGTCCCCGGATCTTTAACACATTGATTGTATCATCCCATTTTTCGTGGCAGTTTTTATATTTCTTTTTCGATCCACACCAACAAGGTGCATTCTTATTCATTTTCATCTTCTGTTCCTTTCTACCAGACAATCGTCAACATTCGATCTTTCTGGTTGATATCTTTATGAACGGTGATTTTAGCTTCCGGAAAATATTTCTTTGCCAACAAAGACAATGACTGCCCAAGGTCATATCCCATTTCAAAAGCCAGTAAGGCATGTTCCTTACAGACTTTATCGGCATGTTCAAATACATCTCGGTAAAATTTCAAGCCATCTTCCCCTCCGAATAAGGCCACATTCGGTTCGAAATCCACAACGCTGGATTCCAGCACTTCATCTTGTTTAATATAGGGAGGGTTACAGACAAGAATATCGCAATGATAACCCTTTTCAATATAAGGATCCAACATATTTCCACATAAGAACGTCACATCCGCTTGGAACTTGTCACAATTTCGTTTAGCCACCTTTAACGCTGCTTCACTGATGTCACTGGCGACAACTTTCATGTTTGGCTCTTCTTTGTTTAAAGAAATTCCGATGGCTCCCGATCCGGTGGCTACATCAAAGACCGTAACTTCCTTGTCGGGAAAGTATTCATCATAGAGCGCTAAGACCAGTCCGACCAGTTCTTCAGTTTCCGGACGCGGAATCAGCACATCTTCATTTACAA
Source organism: Faecalitalea sp. UBA4312 (assembly GCA_002394635.1). Taxonomy (GTDB): domain Bacteria; phylum Bacillota_I; class Bacilli_A; order Erysipelotrichales; family Erysipelotrichaceae; genus UBA4312. The sequence goes on along the minus strand of DGUK01000055.1, from coordinate 40,150 downwards.
TAAAATCATAACCATAGAACCATTCATATCCAAGTACATAGCCCAAAGGTTCTCCTTGTTCCATCCGATGAATGCCTTCCAGATAATCCACCAATAATTCCTTGTCGATCTGTGTATCCATATCCAGATACAGATTGATCCCTCTCTGTCGGCAAAGCTCCATCATCAGTACCTGGGCAGCCTGTTCTCCTTGGCCCGCTTGAAACAATCTCTCTTTTCCCTCACTGATATAGTTATGATAGGTCATTCAAGCTTATCTCCTGCCAGTTTGGCCTGTTGATCGGCCAGCGATAACGCATTCATCAAATCATCCAGACGGCCGTCCATGATACGATCCAACTGATTCACTGTATAGCCAATCCGATGATCGGTCACACGGTTCTGCGGATAGTTATATGTACGGATCTTTTCAGCTCGGTCGCCGGTTCCGATTTTTGACATACGCTCCTTTTCGTTTTTAGCTTCCTTTTCCTGCTGCTGTTGTTCATAAACACGGGCACGGATCGTCATCAATGCCGTAGCACGGTTTTCATGCTGTGAACGTCCGTCCTGACATTTTACCACAATACCGGTCGGTTTATGAAGAATACGCACAGCACTGTCGGTCTTGTTGATGTGCTGTCCTCCGGCACCACTGGAACGCATTGTATCAATTTCCAGGTCATTCATGTCTAACTCAAAGTCTTCCTCTTCGATTTCCGGCATACATAAAACCGTAGCCGTTGATGTATGGATACGTCCCTGACTTTCTGTCTTCGGAACACGCTGTACACGATGTGATCCGGACTCGAACTTAAATGTTCCATAAGCTCCTTCTCCATTCACTTTAAAAGAAATCAAAGAATAGCCTCCGGCTTCAGATGTTTCACTTTCGATGATTTCAATTTTCCATCGCTTGGCTTCACAATATTTTAAATACATACGGAACAGATCCCCGGCAAATATATTTCCTTCGTCTCCGCCGGCAGCACCACGGATCTCCATAATACAATTGTGGGAATCATTTGGATCTTTCGGTACCAAAAGCAGTTCCAGCTTATCAAGATACATCTGGATCTGTGGTTCCAGTTCCTCCATTTCCATCATGGCCATTTCTCGTATTTCTTTGTCATCTTCTTGAGCCAATACCTTGGCATCTTCCAGTTCTTCCTTCGTCTTTTTATATTGCTGATACGTTTCAATGATCGGAGTCAGTTCATTCTGTTCTCGTCCCAGCTTAGCCATCTGTCGACGATCTGATACCACATCACTGCGCATCATCATTTCATTGATCTCGTTATAGCGATCAACCATTCCATCTAAACGCTGTTCTATTTTTGACATAGTTATCCGTCCTCTCAACTCTATTAGTTTAACACGAATAACCATTAAAACACATCACTATTCCCAAAAACTTGAATAGAGTTCCATAAAAACATGGATTTGTTAAGAAGGATGACAAAATCCTTCTTTCTGCTTTATAATGTTGTTTATGATTAAAGAAATAGTAAAAGATACAACCTTTTTATCACAGCCTTGTCGAACAGCTACAAAGAAAGACTTGTATATCGCCAAAGATCTTGTGGATACATTGCAGATCTACCGGAACCGGCCGGATATGCAGTGCTGGGGTATAGCCGCTAATATGATCGGTTATCCGGTACGTATGATCATCGTTCATAATGGACTGGAGGAAATCGTCATGGTTAACCCGGAAATTCTATCCCGAAAAGGAATCTATGAATCCGAAGAAGGATGTCTTTCTCTTCCCGGTGTACGGACCACCAAAAGATATCAGGAGATTGTCGTCAAATACCGCAATACACGCTATCAATGGAAAAAAGTCCGCTTAAGCGGTTTTACGGCACAGGTTGTGCAACACGAAATGGATCACCTGGAGGGAATCCTTGTATAAACAGATGAAAATCTGTTTTTTTTAATCCTTGTGGATGATCAAATTTTGTGTTCTTTCTGTTTTTTGATAGAATAGCCTTATATGAAAAAAACAAGAAGAAAAAAGAAAATTGAATCCAAAAAGATGTTTCTATTAGCTGTCGTCACTTTGTTGATGGCGCTGTTGGCAATCTTTTTAGGATTAAAAGTAACGGAAAACGGAACATTCTATGTGATGGATCTAAATCATCCGGAAGAAACCCTGGCAACCTACCATCATTTTACCTTTGCCCGCAATAAAATGAATCGCTTAGAGGGCTCCGATGTATATATTGTGGATGAAAATGGCCGCATCGTTGCGGTAAAAGAAGGACTTGTCAATTTCCATACCAAGGATGCCTCCCAACACACCTCCTACCGGATCGATGCCAATGATTCCAATGGTTATACCAACGGAAGCTATGGAGCGGACGCTTTATATCTTGGAACCGATGATTCCGGTACACAGGTTAAATTTTTATTGAGCGGTGTAACAGGCTGGGTGGATATCGCTGAGGTTGAATTATATATGTTCGATGAGGATATCATGGTGTCATCCTATCATATTCAGGATGGCTCCTTGATCCATACCATCTGTACAGATATGGTACAAGGGTCTTCCGCTAGCTATCCTATAGGACCGGCCCCAAAAGGTCTGGAAGAAAATATTATATATTATTCTTATGATGGACATTGGTTTTATGCCGATCTAAAGCAGATGGCAGACGACAAAAGAAATGATTCTACGGATAATGCCGTTAATCAGGAGGCGTATTATAATTTCTATCAATATATGCCCCATCGCTCCTATTCTTCGATTACTGCTCAGGATATCAACGATTTCCTGGAATCCAGAGGCATCGATGCATCGGCCGATACTTATCCTTGCGAAGCCAATCAGTCAGTCTTGTATGATCAGGGAGATCTGTTTGTAGGTACCCAAAAGGCTTATGGTGTCAACGCTGCGATGATCGCCGCCTTAGCGCTCAATGAAAGCAGTTACGGACAAAGTCAGTATGCCATTGAAAACAATAATCTGTTCGGGCATGCAGTCTATGACGAGTCTCCGGATTCCGCAAACACCTATGTATCCTTAGAGCAATGTATTATCAACCATGCTCAACACTTTATACAGGAAGATTATGCCAATCCGGATAGCGCCAAATATAACGGATCCTGGTTTGGAGATAAAAACAGCGGTATAAATGTTAATTATGCTTCCGATCCTTACTGGGCTGAGAAGGCAGCTTTCTTCTATTATCAGCTGGATCCGGATGCATATAAAAGCTATACATTGATCACACAGGAAGCCAAAAAAGAGATACCTGTCTACAACAAAGTCAATGGGGATGTCCTGTATTCCTATGATCAAAGTGATATTGTCAGCTTTCTGGTCATCGATGAAAAGGACGGATGGATCGAAGTACAGAGTGAAATACCGATCATCAACAATAAAGGAAATATTGAAGAAATCTATACAAAAGACAGTACAGTGTATGTAAAAAGAGCGGATCTAGATTGATCCGCTTATCTTTTTCGTTTAAATATTTTTGACTTCTTTTTCAGATTCCAGTCTTTCCCTTCATACAGAAATCTCACCTTTGTACTGTACTTTGTCAATGTCAGAATAGCGTAACTGGCAGGATATTGATCTCTTGGTCTTGCACAGGAACCGGGATTCAATAAGGTGATCCCATCCTTGGTTTCATGATGATGCCGGTGCGTATGCCCATAACAGACAATATCACAATGGTTCATTTTGGCCATGCCGGCCAGTTGATTTTCCCTGTCAAATAAAACTACATTGTGCGAATGCACCAGCAGGATCCTGTGTCCTGGAACCTCTATGATATTCTGCAGAGGCATTTTGGAGGTACTGTCGCAATTGCCTCGACAGAAGTGATATTGTGGATAGTTATCCGGATCGTCACATAAATCACCACAATGAAGAAACAGATCTGCATCGGGATTCCATTCCACGATCTTCTCCAGTATTTTTCTTCGTCCATGGGAATCACTGACCACCACAATCTTCATAATTAACCGATTCCCAGCAACATTGTCGCAAACCCGAAATAGATCAGCAGTGATACCGCATCGACAATGGTTGTAATGAAAGGACTGGCCATGACCGCCGGGTCAAAGCCCAGTTTGTCGGCAACCATCGGTAATGAACATCCGACCAGTTTGGCACAGATAACCGTTACCAGCAAAGTAAGACATACCACCAGATCGACCATGAAGGTAATTCCCGCATTTCCCAAAAGCATCCTGTCAACCAAAAAGATCTTCACAAAATTGACAGCTGCCAGGGAAACCCCGCAGAAAAAAGCCACTCGGATCTCTTTCCAGATAACCCGAAGCAAGTCCTTAAATTCCACATCACCTAATGAAAGGGCACGAATGATCGTCACGCTGGCCTGACTGCCGCAGTTTCCGGATGTATCCATCAACATCGGAATAAAACCGGTCAATACAACACAGGCTGCAAGTGCCGTCTCAAAATTATTGATGATAATGCCGGTAAAGGTAGCACTGACCATCAACAACATCAACCAGGGAATTCTCGATTTCCATGTATCAAAGACACTGACCTGGAAATACTCTTTTTCCGTTGGCAGGATGGCGGCCATCTTTTCGATATCCTCGGTCGCTTCGTCTTCCATAACGTCTACGATATCATCGACCGTTACGATACCCACCAACCGGCTTTCCTGATCGACCACCGGCATCGACAACAAGTCATAATGTGTAAACATCGTCGCAACTTCTTCCTGGTCATCCGTCGTCATACATCGGATGACGTTATCATCCATAATATCCGCAATCTTCATCGGATACGGATTCATTACCAGATCCTTGATTGTAACAACGCCTTCCAGTCGTCGTTTCGCATCTGTTACATACAGTACATAGATTGTCTCAGAATCTTCTCCATGTAAACGGATATAGTTCAAAGACTGTTCTACCGACATTTCCTTTTTTAAAGCCAGATATTCTGCTGTCATGATACTGCCAGCAGAATCATCCGGATAATTCAAAAACTGATTGATCTGTTTTCTTGTCTCCGGTGTCGCCGTTTTTAAAATACGTTTTACTACAGTAGCAGGCAATTCCTCCATCATATCGACCGCATCATCCACATAGAGTTCTTCTATGATGGATTTTACTTCAACATCGGTACTGGCATTGATGATCTCTTCCTGAATTTCCGGCGGTAAAAACGCAAAGACATCGGCTGCCTGGTCTTTATGGAGCATTCGGAAAATAAGAATCCGTGCATCCGGACGCTGGTCTTCAATATATTCGGCTGTATCTGCTTCATTCAAATCGTTGATCATTTCCCGAAATCTTCGATAACGTTTATTCTTCAGCTGTTCATCCATATCTTCAATACTAAATCCATATGTTTCGATAAAAGATTCTCGATTCATATCGTCACCTCCGATTTTCGCTATACATATATTACCACGTCAATGATAAAATAATATCACAAAAAGGAGTTGTTTTTTTATGTATGTAGACAGCCATTGTCATTTGACATTCGATGAATTATTTCAACGTAAGGAAGACGTATTACGCAACATGGAAAAAGTGAGCTATGCCATGATCATGTGTACGAATGAAGAAGAATTTCAAAGAGCTTTAATTTATAAAAAAGAAGATCCGAAACGGTTTAAAATTGCTTGGGGATGGCATCCCCAGGATGCTAATGCCATCACCGAAGATCATTTGATCAAACTGCAAAAGGCCCTGGATCAGCACCAACTGGACTGCCTGGGAGAAATCGGTCTGGACTATTACTGGGATAGCTCCTTTAAAGAAAGACAAAAGGAACTCCTGATCCGACAACTGCACATGGCCAACCAAGCTGGTCTGCCTGTTTCGATCCATATGCGAAATGCTACCCTGGACACTTTGTCCATTCTGAAACAACACGCGAAAACACCAATCATTTTTCATTGTTTTTCCGGTTCAAAGGAAACCATGAAGGAATGTCTGAAGATGGATTCGATGATTTCCTTTGCCGGCCCGATCACCTTTAAAAACGCAAGAAAGAATGTTCTCTGTGTCAAGGAATGTCCGATTGATCGAATCTTAAGTGAAACAGATAGCCCGTTTTTAACACCGGTTCCTTTTCGTGGGCAAAAAAACGAACCAATGTATGTCGAATATGTCACAAAAAAAATCTGTGAAATCAAACAGTTGGCACTTGAAACCGTTTGTTCACAGATTCAAAGGAATTTTCTTTCGTTATTTTAAAGAAGTATATGCATCCGGTTTATTCCCGATAATAATCCGGTTCTTTCCTATCACAATCGGACGCTTCACATACATTCCATCGCTGGCCAGCAGCTCGATCAGCTGGTCTTCAGTGTATGTCTTTCTTTTCTCCTTTACGTTATTGGCGCGATATAATTGTCCACTAGTATTAAACAGCTGGTTAATATCCACACCCTGAGAGATCCAATGACGGATTTCATCCGCTGTTGGATTTTCTTCTTTTATATTCCTGTAGTCGGCATCAATGCCCAGGTCCTGCAGTGCCTTATAACACTTACGACAGGTTGAACATTTCGGATAACCGATAAAGAGTACTTTAGTCGGCTCCATAAGCTGACTTTAACGCTGCCGACAAAGAAGTCTTATACTCTACAGCACGGATCAGACGCGCCATCAACGGTGCTACGGAAATGATCTTCATTTCCGGGAATTCATCCAGATGACTGGACTGATCGATCGTGTTTGTACAAACGAATTCTTTCAATCCACAATTTCTCAATCTTTCAATGGCCGGTCCGGACAAAATGGCATGTGAACAAGCTACATTAACAGCCGTAGCCCCATGATCTTTTAACATTTGTACACCAGAAGAAATCGTTCCCCCGGTATCGACCATATCATCGATAATAATGGCTTCTTTTCCGGCAACATCACCAATTAAGTTCATCGCTACGGCCACGTTTGGCTTCGGACGACGCTTATCGATGATCGCCATTGGCGCATGCAGATATTCTGCTAATTTACGCGCACGTACAGCTCCACCATGATCTGGAGAAACAACAACGTATTGTGTATCTTTACCTTTAATCGAATGTTTAAAATAAGTCCCTATTAAGTTATTTGCTGCAATATCATCCACAGGAATATCAAAGAACCCCTGGATCTGCGCTGCATGTAAATCAATGGTTACAACTCGATCTGCTCCGGCTCTTTCAATCAATGATGCCACCAGCTTTGCGGTAATCGGCTGCCGTGGCGCTGCTTTTCGGTCTTGCCGGGCATATCCGAAATAAGGGATGATGGCGGTAATGCTCTTAGCACTGGCTCTTTTTAAAGAGTCGATCGCAATCATCAACTCCATTAAATTGTCATTAACAGGGTTGTTGGTGCTTTGTACCAGATATACATGTTTTCCTCGAACCGCTTCCATTGGCGTAACCAGGATTTCCTTGTCCGCAAAATGATTAACACTGATATTTCCTAATGGTAAATCTAACTCCTGACAAATTTCTTCTGCTAATCCTCTACTGGCAGATAGCGCAAAAATTGTTGTTTTTTCCATAATGTTCTCTCGGCTTCCTCTCTATTTATTTTTGTATAAATCACCAAAACCGTGCTTTATACTCTGATGCGATCGCGCGATACCCATATCGCCATCCTCCACATCGTCGGTAATTGTGCTTCCAGCAGCCAGTAACGCATTGGCTCCTATGGTTACCGGAGCAATCAAATTGACATTTGACCCGATAAAGGCCCCGTCTTTGATTACTGTACGGTGCTTTTCTTTCCCATCATAATTGACAGTAACCACACCACATCCAATATTGACATTTTTACCTACGTCACAATCTCCGATATATGTTAAATGTGCACACTTGGAACCGTCACCAAAATTCGTATTCTTGAATTCCACGAAGTTCCCTATGCGACAATTGCATCCGACATTTGTATGATTTCGCAAATGCGCCATGGGGCCGACCGTTGTGCCTGATCCCACATGGGCATCGGTAATCTCACTAGACTCAATTCGAACATCATCTTCAATAACAGAATCTTTTATATAAGATCCCGGCAATATTTCCACATGATTTCCAATCCTTGTTTTTGACAGGAGCTCTACGTTTGGATGAATGATGACATCGTGTCCGATCGTAACATCTTTTCCGATAACCGTACGATTCGGATCCACAATCTGTACTCCTTCTTTCATCCAGTGTGTATTGATCTTCTTTTTCATCCACTCATATGCGGTATGAAGTTCCAGACAATCGTTGATACCCATTACTTCATCCCTGTTTTCAATCACCATGCCATTGACTCGTTTTCCTTGTCCGGCAAGAATAGAAACCATATCTGTTAAATAATATTCATTCTGTGCATTATTTGTCTGTAGTTTATCCAGATTATCAAATAAATCTTTATTGTTAAAACAATACATGCCTGCATTGATTTCGTTGATCTCTCTTTGTTCCGGCGTACAGTCCTTCGCTTCTACAATAGCCGTGACATTGCCGTTTTCATCACGAACGATCCGCCCATAGGATTTTCCATCCTCCAGCTTGGCGGTCAACAATGTCAGAGAAGCTGACTGATTTGCTTGAAATAAGGCCTCTAATGTTTCCGGCTGTATACACGGGCCATCCCCGTTGATCACTAATGTATCTCCTGGTGCATCCTTCAGTTGTGTGCACTGCATGACCGCATGGCCGGTTCCCAGCTGCGGCTGCTGTAAAGCGTATTCCACATCGGTAAATACCGACTGAATGCTTTCAGCTTGATAGCCAACCACAACAACGATCCGCTGAACGTCCACCGCTTTTAAGGCATCAATAATATATGCCAACATCGGACGATCGATGATCGTATGCATGACCTTACTTTGAGAAGATTTCATCCTGGTGCCTTTTCCGGCAGCTAAGATAATCGCGTTACGCATTTCATCACCTATCTCTCGTATTACATATTCTAACAAAATTTTATATCCATTCATACCAAAATTTACAAAAATCCTCTTCTTTCCTTGTCCACACAAGAAAAGAGGTCATAGCCATCACTATGACCTAAGAATACTGATTTAGCTCATTTTGCAGATTGCTTATTTGGTTTGTATAATCATTGATGGATTGCGCGGCTGTCTCCATATTCGTCTGGTACTGCTGCTGCTGAAGAGTCAGAGAATCAATCTGGCTTTGTACTGCCGTCATTGCTTGATACTGCTGATTGTATGCATCCATCGCCGCAATATAATCCGGATACGCCTCCAAAGAACCATACTCATTATCGCTTCCTAGAGCATTGTATGCGGCAGTCGCAGCATCTACATCCGCCTGCAGCTGTGTCATGTCATATTTTGCCAGGTCTTCATTTAAAGAATCGATCTGTGTTTGCAGATCCGCTATCTGAGCACTCGCATCGTCATACGTTTTCTGCGCCGCAGCCAGCTGTTGCTGCAAAGAAGAAATCTGATCTTTGATTTTCGCTTTTTCTTCTGCGGATTTCACATTGTTGTTCTTGGAATTCTTTTTCTTGGAGGATTTCGCCTGTGCCAAAAGCTGGTTAAACGTCTTTCCGGTACGCTCCATCAAGGTATCATCGATCGTTTCCTTCTGCGTTTTGGACAGATGGTTATATACACTCTCAAACTCGATGATCCGGTCCTTTTCGCTTTCACTTAACGTATTGTATGATTCTGCCCATTCCAATAATTCCTTATACTCCTGGGTTTCTACTTCCTCTGTTCGTTCACCGAATAAAGTGCCATTGTTAATCAGATAGAACAATCCGCCCATCAACGCAACCAACAGCACAACACTGAGAGCCGCTACAAGAACTTTTTGGAACGATCCGGAAGCTTGTTTGTTTGTCGACGCCTTTTTCTTATGAATGATCTTTCTTTGGATCACCGGTGTATCTTCATCCTCTTCCAATAATGTCTGTATTTCCTGATCATCCAAAACGACTGTCTGATTCTGTGTTGTCTTCTTTTCTTCAATTTCTCCCGGATCAAAAACCGCCGTCTTTCCTGCGCTTTCTTCCGCCGGCACAACAGTGGCTCCCATCACCTTGGTTTTTCCTAATTCACTTTGTGTATCTTCTCTTTGCAGAACGATTGGTTTTTTAACCGGTTCTGTCGGTGTTTCTATAACTACGGCTTCCGCCTTCTTTTTATTCTTTTCCAGACGCGATTTCCGATCTTTTTTCGCTTTAAAAGCTGCCATCTTCCGATGAAGAGTATCATCGTTTTCTATCTCATCAATCAATTCCGACAGCTCGTCTTTTGTCCTTCTCATGATGTGTCCCCTTTACCATGTATTCTACCAAATCCATCTTTGGTTTGTCACTACGTTCCCTTTATGTTCTTCAATCCAAAGTGGATGCGCTGCCAGCACAAATACTTTTTTGGGCTGCAACAACCGACAAGATGCCATCAGTGTTGCTCCGGTCGTACAAACGTCATCAGCTAATACAATGGATTGATGAATAAAAGGATACACCATTTTTCTTTGAATAACACTATAAATTTCATTTCTTTCGCTTTTTTTTGCCGAACTTTGTTTTCTGTCCCTTGTCTTATATAGCGGAGAATACACATTTTGGGGCTTCAATATCTCAATGACAGGTTCAAATCCTCTCTCTAGACGCTTTTGTTCAGAACTGCATACCACACAGACATCATAATTGCGAAAGGCCTTTCTTATTTTCTTTCGATACGGATACAAAAAGACAGGTGCCAGGGCAATATCTTTTTGTTCCTTGTACTGAAATAACAAGCGTTCCAGCCATTCGTTGTATTCATAGAGCACACACCAGCAGATTCCCTGTATTTGATATATCTTTTTATGAACAAGAAACTGTTCCCGACACTCTCTACATAGAATATCCGCTTCAAATAAGTCGGTAATCCAGTCTAACGGCTGGCCGCAGATCGTGCAGACCGGTTCATCCACTGCAGCTGTCGAATGCAGCCACGTATCGAGTCGCTGGCGGTTTGACATAAACAGATTCCCCTTCCTTCCGGATCTTGAAAGCTTCGTCCGACTCTCCCGAAGATCTGGATCAAGCTGGCTGTCGTGAATACACTGTGATCGGCATGGTAAACCAATACCTGTACGCTTGGTACGGTAATGCCTCTTTCCAACAAGGTGGTACAAACCAGAACATCCAGCTCCTTGTGATGAAATTGTTCCATGATTTCATCTTTATCCAGTGTATCGGAGTGGATCGGCTTTACCCTGACCAGCAGAGTCAGCAGATGAGCTATTCTTTCGGCATCCTTCTTACGCGGTACAAACACAAGGATCTGTTTCTTATCCTTGACCCATTGCCTGCAATAGAAAAGGATCCATACGATTTGCGCGATCCAGGAACCCTTACTTACCTGTGGCACTATTAAAGGATGTTGATGCGGTCTTTCAAACAGACAGACCATCTTCATCGAGCCTTTTTCGATTTCCTTAAAATTCTCTTCATCCGGCGTTGCGCTTAAATATAGGCGCTGTCCTTTACATGACTGCAAAGAGATTTGTTTCAAAACTTCATTGCCCGCAAAAGGAAAGGCATCCACTTCATCATAGATCAGAAGATCAAAGGTAGACGGATAGCGATACAGCTGATGCATCGTACAGACGATAATATCGCCATCGATAACATCGGTATATCCTTTGGTTACAGGAACAACCGACAAGGACGGGAATGCCTGACGCAGTCTTTCCGTAATTTCCAGGACCACCTGCCTTCGACTGATCGCAAAGCCGACCTTTTTTCCTTCCGCTAGATACATACAGATGGCTTCATAGGTGATTTCTGTTTTTCCGGCACCGGTAGCCGCATATACGAACAGATCCTTCTTTTGTCGAAGGCCATCCAGGATCTGTTGAACAATTTGTTTCTGTGCCTTTGTATACGCAAATTTCATTTTCGGGCGTACAGATACTTTTCGAGATCGATACACATGTTTTTGTAAATGTAAGCCTGCATCCAGACGTGAAAAGGAAATACACTTTCGACAATACCAGCTTCCATGATCCTTGTAAAAGAAAGTAGGATCTGTATTATGACAGCGCAGGCACTTCATTGGTTTATCCATATTTTCTATTACTTTTATATTTTTTTACGACAAAAAAAATCAGCATCTGAAGATGCTGATATTATACAATTCCTATTTCAAACCATATTTCTTGTTAAACTTCTCAATACGTCCCTGAGCTGCCGCGAAACGCTGACGACCTGTGAAGAACGGATGACAGTTGGAACAAGTGTCCACACGCATTACATCGCCTTTGATCGTGCTGCCTGTTTCGAATTCAGCGCCACAAGATGTACAAACACATTTAACTTTATGGTAGTTCGGATGAATACCTTTTTTCATGTTTGTCCTCCTTCCGCCTTAAACTTCATTCGAGTTTAAAGTAAGTGCGTTTTGATTATAGCAGTCATTTCCCTTACTTTCAAGCCTTTAATCGACAATTTCATAGTATGTCTTCGCACTTAACACATAAACCAGGACATATACAACCGAGAACAATAAGAAGCATATACTCGTTGTTGCCATGAATAGTAGTGTATTAGTCATATTGAAGAGTGACAAAAGACGTTTGATCATCGGAAACGCAAAGATAATATGCATGCCGGCCGTCACCAATGGTAAAAAGAATACCATCAATACCTGTGTACGGATCGTATGTTGGATCTCCTTCTTTTCCAACCCGACCTGCTTATAGATCTCAAATCGTTTCTTGTCTTCATTTCCTTCCGTAATCTGTTTATAATACATAATCAACACAACAGCCATCAAAAACAACAAGCTTAAGAAGATACCAATAAACAGAAGGCCCGCAAACATAGAGCGGATCTCTTTGGTAGCAAGTGTTTTTATATCCATAGAGGAATATAACACATCCGGATCTTTCTCCATGATTTCCTGTATACGTTGGTCGTACAGCTCCGCCTCTGTATTCTTTGGATAGTCAAAAGACAGGGTGTGGGTAATCAAGGATGCGTGCGAACCATACGCTTCTTTCTGCAGCTGATCTAAATGATGGAAGGTTGCATCACTGACGATAAAAATATAACCCGGGTATGTATAGCTGTCGATCTTATTTTGAAGAGCTTTCATCACAGATTTTTCTGTTTCTTTGATCGTATATGTATCTTCTGCCAGTTGGATTGAATCCGACAGCGTATAATCCGAATGGACGACCATTTCATCATCCTCCACCTGCAGATTTGTCCCCATATTTTGGTTATAGTCCTGTACAGGCACCACCACAACAAACACTACTTGATCATCCGTACTTTCCTTTGTCATTCCCATCTGAAAACGATCCTCTTTTTTTATCGCGGCAAAGTTTAGCGTCTGAAAATTCTCAATCTGTTCCATCGGAATCTCTTTATCTTTTAGTAACGTCTCCATATCGGTATCGTTTACCGTATCCATCATGACATCCTTGGTATATAACCGGTCAACAACTTCCGAGATCCCTACCCATAAGCTCACTGTCGTAGCACAGGTCACCAAAACCATTGTCGATAAGATACAAATATTGGCTAACCCGACCGCATTCTGCTTCATCCGGTAGATCATATTGGATACGTTAATAAAATGACTGGTTTGATAATAAAACGATTTCTTTTTCTTTAACAGCTTAAGTACAAAAATACTTCCGGTCGTAAACAATAAATAGGTTCCGAATATGACACAGACGACGGCCACAAAAAACCACGCTATCGCCTCCAGCGGATCTGTTACAGTAATAGCCAGATAATAACCCGTACCCAGAAACAGAAACCCAAGGATGGTTAACAGCACGGACGCTTTTGGCTCTTTTTGCCCTGCTCTTTCTTCTCTCATCCATTCTATTGGATTGGTTCGGCCAATCTGGAATACAGAACGAACAAAGATCAAACCATAAATGACGCCAATCGTCAGAATTGTCTGAAAGATACATACAGGTGAAATATAAAATCCCAGTATAATATCCATATTCAGCATCTTAAAGATGATCAGGTATAATACTTTATCCAATAGAATACCAAACCCCAGTCCAGCCAGCAGGCTGATGGTCAGCATCATGACAGATTCATAAAAGATCACCCTCGTCAAATGCCCTTTTTCCATTCCCAGCACATTGAATAAGCCTAATTCTTTCTTCCTCTGTTTCATTAAGAAGCCATTGGTATAAAACAGAAAGATAACCGCGAAGATCGTAATCACGACAACCCCGAATTTCAAGATCAGCTGCATGTTGCCTCCTCCCAATACTTGGGACAGCTTTTCATTGCTGGACAAAGATAAGATCATATAATACATCATGGTCGTCAATGAACTGGAAGCAATATAAGGAAATACCATGCGGGCATTTTTACGCAGATTGTTCTTTGCCAAATTGAGATAAATGGCTCTATTCACGGACACCACCACCTGTTGCCAATAACGTCAATGTCTCGGATATCGTCTGATACATCTGTTCTTTTGTTTTGTTTCCTCGATAAATCTGATGATAGATCTGTCCATCTTTAATAAAGAGTACTCGCCCTGCATAACTGGCCGCTTTGATGGAGTGGGTCACCATCAATATCGTCTGCTGATTCTGATTGACCTTCTCAAACAACGATAATAGTTCTTCGGTCGTCCGCGAATCCAGAGCCCCGGTTGGTTCATCGGCAAGGATAAGATCGGGTTGAGTGATAAGGGCTCTGGCTACCGCCACTCTCTGTTTTTGCCCTCCGGATATTTCATAAGGATATTTCTTCAATATCGAAAGAATGTCCAGTTCTTTGGCAATAGGCAGTAAGCGGGCTTGCATCTCTTCATAATTCTTTTTAGATAAAACCAAAGGGAGAAATATATTATCCTGGTTGCTGAACGTTTCCAATAGATGAAAATCCTGGAACACAAAGCCGAGATGTTCTCTTCGGAACGCTGCAATCTCCTTTTCTTTGATTTCAGCTAAATTTTTTCCCTCCAGATAGACTGATCCACTGGTCGGTTTATCCAGTGTAGCCAGAATATTCAGCAATGTTGTCTTTCCGGAGCCAGATTCTCCCATAATGGCTACGTATTCTCCTTTTTCTACCTGAAAGCTGACATTGGTCAATGCTTGTACTTTCTGCATGGAAAACCGCGATGAATATATCTTTTTCACATTTCTTACATCTAGAAATTCCATATTATTTCCTCCTAACTGTTTTTATTCTACCCAAAGGTTCTTTTGCCAACCATCGAACTTCCTTACAAAACCAACGCTTTTCTTACAAAAAAGAAAGATTGGAATATCCTATTCCAATCGATATTGTATTTGATCCAGTCCTACCATCACCATGGTTCCCTGTCCGACATCAGACTCTATGGCAAGGGTATGGTGTAACCGATCTGTAATCTGTTTACATAAATATAAGCCGATTCCGCTGGCCGATGTCTCGATCCTTCCATTGGCACCGGTAAATCCCTTTTCAAAGACACGATGCAGATCTGCTGCATCAATACCTCTTCCATGATCTTGGATGACCAGAGTATTCTGCTCCATATAAATCTCGATGAGGCCCTTATATTCAGAATATTTGATCGCATTGGATAATAGCTGTTCCAGTACAAAACCCAGCCATTTTTCATCACTGACAACGGTTTGATTCGTTTCTGTAAACTGCATTCGTATTTTTTTTCGTATGCATTCCCCGGAAAAGGAACGTATACATTGACGGATCAAAGGATCTAACGCCAACTCTTTCACCAGATAATCCGTCTGCAGACTGTTTAATCGTAGATAGGCCATGGCCATATTACTGTAGGTTTCGATACGATGCAGCTGTGTCCGACATTCACTTCGGTCAATGTTCTCATCTTCCAACAATAGTTTTAGAGCAGCAATCGGAAGCTTGATCTGATGAGCCCATAAAGAAAAATAATCCTGTAGCTGATCCTTTTGACGATCATAGTTTTCCATATCCTTCATTCGTTCTTTTTCAAGAAGATCAAGGATAGCCAGCATATCTCTTTGCATCAATGTGGAATTTGGAAACCAATCGGTTATCCTGTAGCTGTTCAATATCTGTTTCATCTGCTCATGCTGTTTTTTATATCTTCTATAGTCTGTTATTGTATACAACAACAAAATCACAACGATCAAGACGATTGTGTACAGGATTGCCTCTTTTTCTACATTATAAAGAGCCAGCATGCCCCATCCTGTCAATATACAAAGAAAAGCCACAAACAAGACATGCCGATGATCTTTTATATATTCTTTCATCAACATATCGTATATCCTTGTCCTTTTTTTGTCTGAATATAATTCAAAACCCCGATGGATTCCAATTTCTTTCGTAGACGGTTGACATTTACGCTCAACGCATTTTCATCCACATAGCTGTCCGTTTTCCATAGATATTCCATCAATGTATCCCGATAGACAATTTTGTTCTTTTTTTCCATCAATAACCGCAAGATCTTAGCTTCATTCTTTGTTAATTCAACATCCTCGGCCTCATAGATCACTTTATTCTCATCCACCAAAAAGCGCACTCCTTTGTGTTCCAATATCAAGGATTTTCCGGCGAAATCATACGTTCGCCGTAATAACGCTTGTACTTTGGCTGTAAGGATCTCCAGTTCAAACGGCTTGGTAATAAAATCGTCCGCTCCCTGGCTCAAGGCCATGATCACATTCATATTATCATCGGCACTGGAAACAAAAATAACAGGTACCGAGGAAATCTGACGAATACGGCTGGTCCACTGATAACCATTAAGATATGGCAAACGAATATCCATCAAAACCAGATCCGCTTTACTTGCCACAAATTCTTCGATCACATGATAAAAATCCTTAACACAAGTTACTGTCAAATCCCATGATTCCAAATGCTCTTTGACTTTTAAAGCAATGACAGGATCATCTTCTACAACAAATATGTTATACATACTGAAAGTATAACATACACTTATTTAATATATTCTTACATTTCTGTTAGAAAATGGGAATCGTTCCCACAATTGTTTGATTTTCTTCATAAATTGATACAGTACAATGATTTTGAAGTTTGAGGTGAATTATTATGGTTGAAAATGTACTATTATTTTTAAAACCAAAAGACGATGTGTCTTTTTTCTATGATAATCTGTCCGTTCAGGATGGTCTTGACTATATGAAACAACACGCTTTTACATCGATGCCGGTCATCAATAAGTCCGGTGAATATGTAGGTAGTATCAGTGAAGGAGATTTTCTTTGGCATATTTTGGTATCTGACAAACCAACTACACAAACACAGTTATCCAAGCTGATCCGAAAAGATTATATTCCTGCCTGTACCATCGATGTCTCTCTGGAGGATTTGTTTCAACAGTCTTTGAAACAGAATTATGTTCCGATTGTTGATGATCGTAACATTTTTATCGGCATTGTGACAAGGCAGGCCATCCTGGCCTATTTGATGAAAGAAGCGGCTCAGATCGAGCCTATCGTCAGAAAGGAAATAGAGAAACAGAACAAGATTGAATCTGCCTAAAAAGTAGCGTATATTGTAGGCATGAATAAAGTGATAAGTCATTTAAAAACGATTAACCAACATAAGAAACTTGTGACAAAGCTTTGTTTCCGATGCCATCTTTATAAACAGGGCATTTTGCATGATCTCAGTAAATACTCCTACGTTGAATTAAAAACAGGATTTCATTACTATCAGGGATTCCGCTCACCGATCGATGCAGAAAAAGAAGAAAAGGGCTATTCCCTGGGATGGCTGCATCATAAGGGACGAAATAAACACCATTGGGAATATTGGCTGGATTTCAACAAAGACGGCTTATATGCCTGTAAGATGCCAACCAATTATGTTATTGAAATGTTCTGTGACCGGGTTGCCGCCAGCATGATCTATCAGGGAGATAAATATACAGACCGTAGTGCGCTGGATTATTATATTAATGGTAAAAACTATGTGAAGATCCATCCAGAGACCGATGCACTGATCTATCATCTTCTGGAATATCTTTCCATTCACGGACTGGATGATACAATTTATTATATTGTGAAAAAAATAAAAGTATAGATGATTTCATCTATACTTTTTTTATCTATTCAACGGTTACCGATTTTGCCAGATTCCGTGGTTTGTCTACATCTCTGCCCTTCAGCACAGCCCCATAATACGCAAACAGCTGCGTCAGTACCGTAACCGGAATGTTAGCTAATACCGGATGGACATCCGGGATCCGGATAATATTTTTAAATCCCGGTGCTTCCTGATTCTGGGTTGTGATCAAGATGACATTGGCTCCACGAGCAATCGTTTCCTCAATATTGGAAATCGTTTTAGCAGCTACTTCTGGCTGTGTAGCCAGCGCGATGACCACGGTATTTTCTTCAATCAAAGCGATGGAACCGTGTTTCAATTCACCGGCATAATATGCATCGGCATGAACATAGGAGATTTCCTTCAGCTTTAAAGCACCCTCTTGTACGCTGATGTAGTCCATCTGGCGGCCGATAAAGTATGCATCGTGCTGATCCTGTAGAAAATCCGCATATTTCTTCATCGTTCCATCCAATGCCAGCATCTCTTCCACAATTTTCGGCATTCGCATTAAGTCAGCGAGAATAACATCTTCATCTTTCGGTGCTTTATTCATTTTTTCAGCCAGTTTTAACACAACTAATGTCAACAGTACCAGCTGGGTCGTAAACGCTTTGGTGCTCGCTACCGCAATTTCCGGTCCAGCACACGTATACAGCGTTTCATCGGCAATACGGGAAATAGAAGATCCCAATACATTGGAAATGGCAATGGTCTTTCCTTTTTTCTCTTTGCACATTTTTAAAGCAGCCAATGTATCTGCGGTTTCTCCAGACTGTGTAACAAAGATACACAAAGTTTTTTCATCCACATGATGATAACCGTAACGGAATTCACTGGCCGGTACACAAGTAACGATCCGATCCAGCCATTGCTGGATCAGAGATTGTGCATACAGACACGCATGATACGCTGTACCACACGCAACCAAATGAACATACTGGATATCTGACATATCAATGGAATCCAGCTGTGGCAATACGATTTTTCCATGTTCCACACGACCCCGTAACGTTTCCCGGATAGCTTCCGGCTGTTCATAGATTTCTTTGAGCATAAAGGTATCATAACCGCCCTTTTGCGCTGCTGTCATATCGTAAGGGATATGTGTAAACTCCACTTTCAAAGGATTGCATTCAAAATCCAGGATCTGAACCGAATGTGGTGTCAGCTTTGCCATTTGGCCATCCTCCAGAATGATCACATCTTTTGTATATTCAAGGATAGCCGGAATATCGCTGGCACAATATGTTCCGTCATCTGCCATGCCGACGATCATCGGACTTTGGGATTTAGCAACGTAAACCTCATCCGGATGTTCTGTTGTCACCACGCAGATAGCATAAGATCCTTCCAGTTTCTTCACTGTTTTTCCGATGGCCTCCATCATATCGCCCTGGTAGTAATAATCAATCAGGTGCACGATCGTTTCACTGTCAGTTTGTGAATGAAAGATATAGCCTTTCTTGATCAGCTCTTCTTTTAATGTCTGATAATTTTCAATGATCCCATTATGAACGATAGAGATTGTTTCTGCTTCATTGGTATGCGGATGTGAGTTTAGCTGGCTCGGTATTCCATGCGTTGCCCACCGTGTATGACCAATGCCGGTCGTCTGGGAATGCGCATCCAGATCCAGAGAAGCTTCTAGATCCGCCAGTCTTCCTTTTTGTTTTTCAGTAACCAGTCCTTTGTCACTGACCAAAGTCACTCCGGCTGAATCATAGCCGCGGTACTCTAGTGATTCCAGACCGCGCAATAAAATAGGTAAAGCTCTCACTTCCCCTGTAAATCCTGTAATTCCACACATAAAAAAATCCTCCTTGTGTTTATCATGGAGGATACCTGGAAAAATTTGTTCAGCTTTCACAAGCTGTTTTTGCCTTCCTTTGGATCGTATCAATCCCCAGATCATCCGCCGAATCTTTCGATAAATCTGGCCCTCGTCAACTGTACAAGCAGTCCTGGCGCTTCATCTTACGTCTCCATGATTTGTTAGTATTATACACGATTCTTCCTTTTTTTGTAGCTTTTGACAAATTATTTCTTTGAAAGCCGTTAAAAAAGTCATAATAACTGACTCTCATTATGACTTTAATCTTCTTTTTCTAATAAATCAAGAATCTCAAGTATCCGGTTCAGATCCTCGTGATCCTCATAGTGGATCGATATATTATGCGTACCGATAGATATGCTTGTCTGAAAATACTCCTCAAGAACACGCTTTGCTTCTTTGATATACAGATCTTCCTTTGGCTTTTCTTCCTTGATTGCGTTTCGCTTTTTAACAACCTGTTCCACTTTACGTACAGAATATCCTTGACTGATTGCCTGTTTGGCAATCTTAATCATTTCCTTTTCATCCTTGATTCCAAGAAGTGCACGTGCATGTCCCATACTTAATTTTTTAGCAATGACATAATCCTGGATCTGATCCGGAAGCTTTAATAAACGCATCGTGTTGGTAATGTGTTCTCTTGATTTTCCTACACGGTGGGCCAATTGTTCCTGCGTATAGTTTAAGCGCTGGATCAGCTGTTCATACGCCTTGGCCTCCTCGATTATGTTCAGATCCTCTCTCTGGATATTCTCCAATAAAGCAATTTCCATCATCTGCTGGTCGTCGAAATCAACGATAATAGCTGGAATATCACTCAAGCCGGCCATTTTGGAAGCACGCCAGCGACGTTCTCCGGCAATCAATTCATAGCCGGAAATGGATTTTTTAACCAATATCGGAGTAAATACGCCATGCTGCTGAATGGATTGACTTAATTCTTCCATTGCTTCACGATTAAAGATCTTTCGTGGCTGGTACGGATTCGGACGAATGTCATCGACCGGTATCATCAACTGGTCACGGCTGTCGGTTCCATTCTGGATATCATCCAGCATCTTGGAAACATCCTGTCCAAACAAAGAATTCAATCCTCGTCCCAAACGGTTGTTTTCGTTTTCCATATTTATCCCCTCTTATTTCTTTTGATCAGTTCTTCTGTTAACTGCTGGTAAGCCTGTGCACCGGAACACTTCGGATCATATTCGAAGATCGATAAACTGCGGCTCGGTGCTTCTGAAAGCTTCACATTCCGCGGAATGGCTATCTGATAGACCTGACGGACAAAATTTTGACGAACCTCCTTGGATACCTCCACACTCAATTTGGTACGAATATCAAACATCGTCAGTAAAATACCTTCAATACGTAACGCCGGATTGTACGTTTTCTGGACAAGTCGGATCGTTAATAAAAGCTGTGTGACACCTTCCAGGGCATAATATTCACATTGAACAGGAATTAGTACACTATCTGCTGCCGTCAGCGCATTGGTTGTCAACAAGCCCAAGGAAGGCGGACAGTCTATAATGATAAAATCGTATTCCTCCTGCACCTTTGCCAGCTGATTTTTCAATAAAGCTTCTTTTCCGGGATCAATCTTATCCATGACCAGTTCGGCTCCAGCCAAACTCATATTAGATGGAAGAATATCCATCTTCGGCTGTTCCTTGTGAACGATTGCTTTACGGATATCTGCTTCTTCCATCATGACTGTATAGGAATTCTCCTGATAGCTTTCTCCCAAACTCAACAATCCGTGCGTAGCATTAGCCTGTGGATCGAGATCCACCAATAAAACACTTTTTCCTTGATATGTTAATCCACTGGATAAATTAATGGCTGTGGTCGTCTTTCCGACCCCGCCTTTTTGATTAGCAATTGCGATAATCTTTCCCATATATCTATTCTCCTAACGGTTTCTTTTTGATCTGACCATATACGCGCGGGTATTTCCGTGGTGTTTTTTCTTTCTTTTTAAAATAAAAACTGACATGCTTGGCTCCGTCGATCAGAAAGCTCTTTTCATGGTCCATTTCTGTTTTTAAGATATGCAGAGCTTCTTTGGCATCATCCAGCTCTTTGTATCCGTTTTTTCCTTTTAAAGCTACAAAAAAGCCTTTTTCTTTGACAAACGGAATACACAGTTCCAACAAAATAGTCAAACGGGCCACAGCTCTGGATGTCACAACATCATAACATTCCCTGTGTGTTTTTCCATAGTCTTCCGCTCTTTCATTGATAATTTCAAAGGAACCATTCGTTTGTTCTTTGACTACCTGTAAAAACCGACATCGTTTTGACAACGGTTCAACCAGGGTTACTTGTACGTTGGGAAATACAATACTGACCGGAATGCCGGGAAAACCGGCACCGGTACCTATATCGCATAAGGTGTTCATCGACATATCGGAAAAAGGAAGAATCGAATCGAGAAAATGTTTTTCCCATATTTCCTCTTCCTGATCGATCGATGTCAAATTCATTTTCTGGTTCCATTCCTGTAAAAGATGCATATACGTTTCCAATTGCTGCATCTGATGTTCGTTAATATCTATATCGTGCTTTTGACAACATTGTAAAAAATCTTCTTTTTTCATACTCAGAATTATACCACACCTTTTCCTTCTCTCCTCATTAACATATACTTTATTTTGACAACATTTATGTCAAATTAAAAACGCATCCGGAGATGCGTTGATTTTATCCTTCTTCGTTTAATAAATGTGCTTTTTCAAAGAAGTAGAACAGCAAAGACAAGAGCATCGCAGTAATGCTTGCTAATACCATTCCGGATAAAGATGTAGTGCCTAACGTAATCGTTACACCACTTAATCCAACCACAAAGACTACGGAGGTCAAAATCAGGTTCACACTTTTTGCGTAATCCACTTTCTGGTCAACCAGAATACGTAATCCACTTGTTCCGATCATACCGTATAACAGGAAGCTGATACCTCCAATGACAGGATTCGGTATCGTCTGGATCAGTGCAGCCAGTGGGCCAATAAAGGAACACACAATGGAAATGATTGCCGCACCGGCAATAACCTGTACACTATATACACCGGTAATTGCCATAACACCGATGTTCTCTCCGTAGGTTGTCGTCGGAACTGAACCAATCAGTCCGGATAACATGGAAGAAAAGTTATCCGCAAACATAGAACGATGAAGACCTGGATCTTCAATCAGATTTCGTCCAACGACTTCTCCGGTAACAATTTGATGACCAATGTGTTCACTGGCAATAACCAGTAATACCGGCAGTATCATCAAAATAGCATGTATATCAAATTTAGGAAGCTGGAAATGCGGAATCGAAATGAAAGATGCTTCCATGACCGGAGTAAAATCCACGATACCGCAGACAACGGCCGCAAGATATCCACAGACAACGGCTATCAAGATTGGAATGACGCTCCAGAACTTCTTGAAACAAACGCTTCCAATGATCGCAACCCCCAAAGTCACACCGAATACGATCACATTCTTCGGATCAATTGCAGCATCCAGCAGTCCTGCTGTATTTGCAGCAGAAGAAGATAATTCCAATCCGATCAGGGCAACAACAGGGCCCATTGCTGCAGGTGGTAAAACGACATCGATCCATTTTGTTCCGAACTTATGGATAATCATCGCCAGTAAACAACCACAGAAACCGACAACAACGAAGCCGCCGCATGCATATTCATAGCCAAATTGCGCGATAACCGCATTCGCTGGCGCAATAAACGCAAAGCTGCTTCCCAGGTAAGCCGGAGCCTTTCCTTTGGTGATGAAAATGAACAATAGTGTACCTATACCGTTCATCAGTAAAACGATAGCCGGATTGATTCCAAACAAGAACGGAACCAAAACGGATGCGCCGAACATCGCAAACATATGCTGAATACTCAAAGGTATCAACATGTTTACAGGTACTTTTTCGTCGACTTGAATAATACGTTTTGCCATATTTCTCCCTCTTTTTCAAAATTACTCTATGTAGTTATAACATATTTTTTTATTTTGTGACATGAATTCTTTAAAAAATTATATTTCCTTCATTAATCAACATCATCTTTCTTTTTGTAAAAAAAAGCCTTTTTTATTCTATAATTTGTTTCGGATATCTTCGCATTCTTTCCTATCCCTTCCAAATCATGGTAAAATGTAGACGAAGAAATCTAATTCAAAGACAAATAAATAACAATATATCTTCTTGAGATTGCCTTTTTTATGTGTCCTTTGTTTTCTATGAAAAAACAGCACGTTAAAGTTCATGAGTAAGACAACAATCTTTATGATCGAGATCTTGACCAAACCATCTTTGCGACACAAAAAAGCCACTTTCAAAGAAGCCTTTGATGACGGCTTAATAGAGGAGATCCGAATAAATACCGAAAAGGTAGTTCATGATACCGGACGTAAAAGATCAATATACGATTTCTGAAATTGGAGGCTAATACTATGCATCAAATTGAACAAATTTTGCAAACATCCATTGACGACGAAGAATACGAACTAAAAACTTTACCCTATCGACAGACTATGACCTATTATCGTTGTGCATTACGAGAAATAGAGACAAAGTTTCGGGTATTGGATGAACAGTTTTCCATGTACTACGATCGGAATCCGATTGAAATTATCGAATCCCGTATCAAATCTCAGGCCAGCGTTTTGAGAAAATTGAAAAGACGTGGGATCCCTACCACCATCGAAGCGATGGAATCTAACTTATTTGATATCGCCGGTATTCGTATTATTTCTTCCTTTCAGGATGATATCTATATGCTGGCCGATCTTTTGCTGCAACAAGACGATGTCCGTCTGATCCAAAGAAAGGATTACATCAAACATCCGAAACCGAACGGATATCGAAGCCTGCATCTGATTGTAGAATTACCAATCTTTTTAGCTAATGAAAAAAAATGGGTAAAGGTCGAAGTGCAATTTCGAACCCTCGCGATGGATCTTTGGGCCAGCCTGGAACATAAATTGCGTTATAAAAAAGATCTCCCACAGGAACGACTGGATGAAATCAGCCATGATTTGCTGGAATGTGCCTTGATCTGTGCCAGTCTGGATAAAAAAATGGGAGAACTGCGAAAAAGCGAAAAACGAAATCCTATCGTCCATCCATAAATCAAAAAAGGGTGATTTTAAAAATCACCCTTTCATCATTTCATCAATTAGTTCTACAACACGATCCGTATTCTTTCCGTCATTATGGATAATATATGTCTTTTGAAAAGCCCTTTCCTTTTCATAGTCATATGTATCCAAGCCCTGTATCGCCTGAACCAGTTCCGTTTCGTTGGTACAAATGGGTCCCGGATACTCTTCTTTTGATATATTGACGCCGATTTCCTGTTCATAGGTTCCATAATCCGGAATATATCCTATCTGCGGTTTTCCTAACAACGAATAATCCAGCAAAATGGATGAAAAGTCAGATACCATACAGTCACTGACCTGCATCAGAACATATAGATCCTCCTTATTGGCATTGATCGCCTGACAATCCTGTATTTGCAGATCGTCCAATAATGGATGAAATTTATACAAAATCAACCAATCCGGAAGCATCTGCTCAACCTTTTTTATATCGAAGGAGATTCGTTGAAATCCATCGATGATATTTCCTCGGAAGGTCGGTGCATACAGACAAATCTTTTTCCCTCTTGCCTGGGGATATTTTCGATAAAAAGCTTCTGTATCTGCTGTCATCAATGTATCAATACGTGGCAGTCCCGTTACATACACCTGCTGTTCTTTTACCCCAAAAGCACGAGCGTAGACCGGTTTCCATGCTGGTGCGCTGCAGATGACGGCATCATAGTTACGAATTGGGTATCGTCTGTGAATATCATTGCCGAATTTTTTAATAGCACCGGCAGCATGCCAAATTTGCAGAACCTTCGTATTTTCCGGTTTCTTATGACTGATTACATAATTGTTATCATTGATAATCACCAGCCTGGATCTTTTCAGATCCACCCATTGTTTCAAACAGTTCAAAAAATACAGAAAGTCACCTTTTAAATTCTTTTCAAACCGAA
This sequence comes from Faecalitalea sp. UBA4312, assembly GCA_002394635.1. Lineage (GTDB taxonomy): Bacteria > Bacillota_I > Bacilli_A > Erysipelotrichales > Erysipelotrichaceae > UBA4312. Next base: position 14,278 of record DGUK01000055.1, on the reverse strand, counting down.
TTAAATTATAAAACACATGATATCCTTTTCCTTTGAGCTTCTGATCAATCAGTGCAAAATCTGAAGAAAGATGATCTTGTGTCAGTGAGACAAAGGTGATCCGCTTTGGATCCTGTCGAACCCAGAAGGTACACAGATCCACAACGGCTAAAGCGATATTCAAAATGATCTTGCTCAATCCCATTTTATTTTCCTGCCTTATACAGAATATCTACCACTCTCTGTGAGGCTTTTCCATCATCCAGATTATTGAATGTTTTTCGGAATTGATCCAGCTTCTCATAGTCGTAATCGCCTTGCTTGACTGCTTTCAGCAATTCCTCTTCTGTTGTATAGATCTTTCCCGGAAGATCTTTGTAGATATCCAGATAGAATCCTCTTAGATCATTGGCATATTCCTCAATATCATACATATAGAAATACATCGGTCGTTTTAATATCGCATAATCGAAAAATACACTGGAATAATCGGTAATCAGGATATCGCTGATGATATAAAGATCGTTGATATCTTCATCAGCCGGTATGGAATACAGAAAACCATTTAAGCTTTCATCATTTTCAAACCGATTGATAATCAAATAATGCGGCTTGAATAAAACAACCGTATCCTCCGGCAGGAGCTCTTTCCAAAGATGGAAGTCCGCTTTCAATTCAAAAGTATATCCGGCTGCTACATAAGAGTTATCCCGCCATGTCGGTGCATACAAAATCACCTTCTTATCCAGAGGGATCCCCAACCGTTTTTTGATGGCATTCATATCCTCTTGTGTAGCATTGGCAATTTTATCATTGCGAGGATACCCGGTTTCAATTAGACGTTTTGTATCGATTCCGAAAGCAGATGGAAATACCCTGGTACAAAAAGCGTTTGGTGAAATCATATAATTATATCGTTTCACATCTACATCATAGGATTGACACATCGCATCATACGAAATCCCGGAACGATAAAATGTTGTATCCTCTGACACATCAATGTCATGAGCCAGTCGTTTTAACGGAGTTCCATGCCAGGTCTGCAAATAAATTTGCGATGGTTTTTTAAAGATATACAAAGGCATTTTACAGTTGATGATCCAATACTTGGCTTTTGACATGTAGTAGAAATACGGAATACTGAAATATTCTTTGATTTCCGCTTTTGGAATCTGTAATTGTTTTTTCTTATGATTCTTTATAAACCATATAAAACGATATCCTTCAAAACGTGGATCCTGTAAAATTTTCTCATAGATAGCCCGTGGATTATCTGAATACCCTCTTCCATGAAAAGAGATAAAAATCATTGTTTTATCATCCACCGGTATATGTCGATAAACCATTTTATAACCTTGGCGAATCATTTTCCCGGCTATTTTTTTACCGACTCTTAAAATCTTAATGTTCACTTTTATCCCTTCTTTTTACCAAACAATACCTCTTCTGCTACATTTTCACTGGCATGTCCGTCATCATAGCAGCAGAAACGATCATAGAACGCATCATAACGTTCCTTGTATTGCTCATTCACCTGATCAATGTTCTCAATGGCTTGCACAACCTCTTCACTTGTATACAATAAAGGTCCCGGAATTTCCGTTTCCATGTCGATATAGAAACCACGAAGCTGATTCTTATATTTATCGATATCATACGTATAGAAAAGAATCGGTCGTCTCAAGTTTGCGTAGTCAAAGAAGACACTGGAGTAATCCGTGATACAAATATCACTGATCAGATACAATTCACTGATATCATCATATGTACATACATTGAATACGAAATCCTCCATGCCGCTAACATCGATATGCTCTGCCACATAATGGTGTGTACGCAATAAAACAACGTATTCATCCGATAATCTTTCTTTCAACAAGTTCAGATCCAATGCCAGCGTAAACGAGTATTTTCCTTTTTCTATAATTTCATCATCTCTCCATGTCGGTGCATACAAAATGGTTTTCTTATCCTTTGGTATATTCAACTTGGTACGGATCGAATCAGCCAGCGCTTCCTTATGTTCATCGTAAAGAATATCATTGCGCGGATATCCATATTCCAGCATTTTTCCATCATACATGAAACAGCGGCGGAATGTTTCCGTAGAAAACGGATTAGCACTGACCAGATAGTCCCAGTCTTTTCTCTGTTTATAGAACTGTTCTTTATACTTCGGTGAAGCACTTGTAACTTCCTCCTGATCAAATACCAGTCTTTTTAACGGTGTTCCATGCCACGTTTCCAGGAATACTTGTTCTTCTCGTTTTCTGTACCATAGCGGTGGCCGTACATTAAATACCAGATATTTTGCCGTTGCCAGGTAATATGCATATTGGAAGGAAAAGCGTTTGATCTTTTTAGCACCAAACGGAACTTCTGCATCGTCGTTAATTGCCCATACACAAGTAAATTCCGGATAGTTTTTAGCAATGTATTCATAAATGTATTTAGGACTGTCCGAATAATTTTTAGCCATGAAGCTTTCAAACAAAATAACCTTTGGATTTACATCCATTTTCAGATACCGGTGATAGTATGCCAGCTTGTACGCTGTATTCTTGTTTTTCACCATGCTCTTGAATTTTTTCTTTCCCAAGATCCATCGTGTCTGCCTTTGAACCTTATTGAGATCTGAAGCCAATAAGGCCTCAACCAGTTTTTTATTTTTCCGATTCAAAGAATCGATAACAGACGGCTCACAATTTTCGATTACCGGCCGGATCCTTTCAAAATATTGTGTTCTCCAAATATCGTCCTTGGAACGACGAATGGATTTTGTCATATTCTTTGTATAATACTGAATGATCTTCTGATCAAGATAAAAACGAACAAGACTAGATGGTTCTACCAGTGTTCTTGTATACTCAACCGCCTGACAGCGCTCTTCAAAGCGATTATCATTCTCTTCCTGGCGTAATGCCGGATAATTGATCGGGTCGTTGTGTTTTCTCTTTACATAAATAGCTTCCTCTGCTCTATAAGCAGTCGTTACTGAATCCAGGAAAGGAATCAAACATGTAATATCGCTGTAGTAGCGGAACGATTCATGGAACGGATAGTTTTTGATTTTATCTGTCCGATACAAATTTCCCAATACGGTAACGTTTCGCAATCCTTTTTTTCTGGCAAGCAGCCAATATACTGCCAAAGCCTGGTTCCAATTTGTATCCGATGGTAAATTCTGTTTATAATTAGAGATCCTCTCCTGTTTACGTAGTTCCCTTTCTTCTTCCAGATCCGGATCAATCTGTTTCTTTGCTTTCTTATCCAAAAAATTCAGTTTGTTGTTCCACGTATTCTCCACTTTTCCGTAGATAATATCCTGACCTGCTATCTTAGCTGCCAACAAAGACAATGTATCATCCAGAACATAATCATCTTCATCCAAAAAATAAATATATTCCCCCCGGGCTTCCTTCACACCGACGTTCCGGCAAGCAGCAACACCTGCATTCGGACTTTGGATCACACGTACCTGTGGATATGCTTCCAGCAAGGAAGAAATATCTTCACTCTCCGGATCCAGTACAAGAATGGTTTCAAAATCCTGAAATGTACTTTGTTCTAAGGAATCCAGACATTCCTTCAAATAGTTTTTATACTTGTAAAACGGAATTACTACACTGATCTTGTTCATGTTTGCATCCTCTCCTAGAAAAATCTTTTCTTTTTCGGTTCGATAAGCCGCTTCTCAAACTTCTCATCCAAAAACTTCTTCTTTTGTTTTTTGGTCATCGAATCCATAAATTCCACATATTCGGCATAATCGTCGCAGACTTTGTTAATCTCACCCATTTCGACAAGCTCTCCACCTTCTATCCACAATCCGGTTTTACAGAATTCCCGAACTTGGGGTAATGAATGGGAAATAAAGAAAATTGTCTTTCCTTCTTCGTCTCGCAGTTTTTCCATACGCTTCAGACACTTCTTGGCAAAGCCTTTATCACCGACCGACAAGGCTTCGTCAACAATAAAGATATCCGGATTTAACGCTAGTGAAATGGAAAAGCCCAGTCGTGATTTCATACCGCTGGAATACTTCTTTACAGGCTGGTACAAGAAATCACCCAGCTCGGCAAAATCGATGACTGCATCCGTAATTTCCTGGATCCTTTTCTTTCTTAATCCCATCAAAGCGCCTTTGACATTGATATTTTCCAAACCTGTCAGCTGAGGATTCAATCCGGTATTGATAGCAACCAGCGTCTGTTCCCCGTTGATTTTCATCGTACCTGAATTAATATCTGATATCCCCGCCAGCAACAAAGATAAGGTAGACTTGCCGGAACCGTTAGTTCCCAAAATACCAACAACATCCCCTCTTTCAATTTTAAAGGAAACATTCTTTAACGCATAGAATTCCTTTTTTCCTGTCTTATATTGATTGTTTTTATTGCGTAATGTATAAATTTTGGAAATGTTCTCCACTTCCACCGCATATTGTTTTTCAGCCATACACACCTCTAAATCATATCGATAAATTTCTTCTTGAATTTATACATCAGAATACATCCGATCACAAAGATCCCACCGACCAGACACCAGAAATACAATGTAATTGCCGGATGATTCAACGGGGTCCGCTGATAAAAAATAGCTTCCCGGTATCCCTGGATTACATAATATACCGGATTGGCTTTTACCAGTTTATTTAAAATACTGTGAAATGGTACATGACTCTTAAAGTGACAGTTCCAAAGAATCGGAGAAAAATACATGAGCATTCGCATGATTGACGCGATAAACTTCCTGACATCTCTCCACAACATGGTCAGTACAGATAAAACCAATGTGATAGATTCTCCCAGCATAAACGCACAGAACATATAGTAGATGATCCATAACCAGTAAACATTCGGATAATAACCACACAGAAACAGTGTTACAAAGGTAATGATCAACATGGTAAAATGGTTGAACAATTCCTTTAAACAAATGGTTGCCGGTAATACCGAGACCGGAAACTTCATCTTTGTGATGACATTTGTCTTGGAAAAGACAGCACTGCATCCATCGGTAATACATGGTCTTATATACCACCAGCAAGCAAAACCAACAACCAGCCAGGGAAGATATGAAACCGTAATGCCTCGATACTCAACAGCATTTCTTCCCCAGGCAATACCAAAGACCAGCCAATAAGTGAAGACTTGTATTGCCGGAGAAGCAAAGTTCCAGAAGATTCCTAGTTTTGAATCTCGCATATCTGCCAGCAGTTCATATTTTGCGATACTGTATATCCGGTATAAGTTTGTGAAATTTTCTTTTATTACATAACTGACACTTTTAAACATAGAGGTCCACTCCCTTTTCTGTATCTAGTTTAACAAGAAAGGCAAAAAAAATCTGCTATTGAAGCAGATTTTTATTCGCATTCCGTCTCCTTTCCATGTTTATTGTACAAATTGAATGTGAATAAAACATGAATCAGATCTATTAATTATCTTCTTCGTCCAGAATATCTTTCTCATCCGACTCAGAATCTTCATTGTCTTCATCATCTTCATCTACTGCTATTGAATCTGTATCCATCACACTTTCTGAATACGTATGACGTGTTTTAAGATCCCAATAATTTTTTGGTAGATTTACAAAATGACCGTCCAATGATAAATCGGTATAAAATTGTGCGATATTATCATCCATCTGACTTTCTGTATAATTCATTTCTTTGCTGACTAATTTCCATAATTCCAAAAATGGCATACTTCCATCTTGTTGTTTCAAAATAGTATATGCATGTTCGATCATTGATTTTTTCATATTCATAAAACTCCTTAAATACGATTACATAGATTCAACGGCTGTTACTCCAATTAAATCTAAAGCGTTTGCTAATACGATTTGAGTCGCTTTTACCAAAGCCAGACGCTGCGAACTTAATTCCAGATTTTCCTTGTTGATAACTTTACAACTGTTATAGAAACTATGGAATTTTGTAGCCAGATCCTGGATATAATGGCATACCTTATGAACTTGACGGGTACGGGCACTTTCAATAATTACTTTGTTAAATTCCTGCAGAGATTTCATTAGTTCGATCTCTTTGTCATCCACCAGTAATTCATAAGAATCTGCCACAGGAATATCCTGGGCCTGTTTTTCAATGGAACACATACGTGCATGTGCATATTGAGCATAGTATACAGGATTATCATTTGTTTTCTTTTTAGCCAATTCCACATCAAAATCAAGATGGGAATCTAAAGCTCTGGAAACAAAGAAATAACGCGCTGCATCGACACCTACACTTTGGCACAATTCATGAATGGTCGTTGCATTCCCTAATCTTTTGGACATCTTCATCTCTTCACCATTTGAGACCAGACGTACCATTTGAATTATATCTACATGCAGCTTTTCTGCATCTTTGCCTAAAGCTGTCATACTAGCCTTTAACCGGGTAATATATCCGTGATGATCGGCTCCGAAGAAATTTACAATTTCATCAAAACCTCTTTCATATTTTTGTTTATGGTTGGCAATATCAGGAACAAGGTATGTATAAGAACCATCCTGTTTGCGCAATACACGATCCTTGTCGTCACCTAATTCCGTTGTTTTAAACCATAGTGCACCATCTTCTTCATATAGATAGCCTTGTTCTTTCATGATCTGCAGAGCTTGTTCTACAGCTCCGGAATCCCTTAATTTCTGTTCGCTCGTCCATACATCAAAATGAACACGGAATTCATCTAAATCGTGTTTGATCTTATTCAATTCAAATTCAATTCCCTTTTCGCGAAAGAATTGAAGATTCTTTTCATTTGGTTCCAGATAAACCTGTGGATAGTTTCTGGCAAGAGCATATCCTTCCTCTTTGATATCCTGTCCCAGATATCCATCCTGACCAATTTCTGTTTCAATGCCATGGGCCTGACGATAACGCGCATTTAATGATAAAGCCAGATTGGTAATCTGATTTCCAGCATCATTGACATAGTATTCCCTGGTTACATCATATCCAGCTTTTTTCATAATACGGGCACAACTATCTCCCCAGGCGGCTCCACGTGCATGACCAAGATGCAGAGATCCGGTTGGATTTGCACTTACATATTCTAAATCAACTCGTATGCCGTTTGGCTTTTGTTGACCATATTGGTCCTTATTTTCTAAAATTTCCGAAATAACTTTTGTAAAACGATTTTTAGACAATGTGAAATTTAAAAAACCGGGACCGGCAATCTCGACCTTCTCGATCATAGAATCCATTCGCATGGCATCAATTACAGCTTGTGCTATGACACGAGGATTTTGTCTCAACTGGCGCGTCAACTGCATAGCCACATTGCTGGAATAATCTCCATGATTTTTGTTCTTGGGAGTTTCAATCACAATGGATGAAGGTTCCAAAGAAATATCAAATGCTTTTTGCACAGCCTCTTTCAATACTTCTTTTAATTCCATTTCTATTGACATAAATGACCTCCTTCTATTTCCATGGAAAAATGAAACAACTGAGAATGGCTTCCCTGTCTGATTTCATATTTAATTTCCACATAATCCTTTTCTATTTTATATAAAAATAAACAGCACTCCAATGGTATATGCCCAAATTCAGTCTCAATACGACCTCTTGTTACGGTATTTTCTTTCAATGTAATCAATACCTGGACAGAAGATCGTGATTGTACGACAAGGCCTTTTTCATAAAGCTTCCATAGAAAAGTAAAAGGGTCGCTTTTTACGGTTATTTGCATGCTGTTTTTATTGTAAAATACTTCTGCGGATTCATCACAATATTGTTTATTTTCAATACGATCCCACAGTCGAATTGTATGAATCATAGCGCAAGCTATAATATCATACATTTAAAGATTTTCAATCCTTTTTAATCTTTTTTTCGTTTCCAATAATAAATTCTTTGTTCTGTATGACTCTCCATACGTAATAAAGCTTTAACAATTTCACTGCATTCCGATAATGGTTTTAAATTCTGATGACTATCTCGTATCCAAATGATTGCATTTTTTTCATCATATGGAAAATACGTCTTGTTACTGGAAATATCTTCATAATAGAAATAAGCTTCGGAACGATTTTGTTCTTTTAAGTATTTTTTAATTGTATTGATCTGATGCTCATCTGGATTGATGGTCCATTCAAACAAATGACGATCCACAATCGCTTTGGCAAAAAGCTGTAATATTTCATCTTCGCTTTTCATCGCATCCTGAAAACCAACCATCATACGATAATCATCCAGTTCCAAAAATTGTTCATTGGTCAAATGGCTTGAAAACGATTCAAAAACAGATACAGGATATCGATCTTTTACTTCTGTATATCGTTTGAAAAACGAATTGATCAGTAATTCATAAGATTTTGCATCTGGATGCAGATAAACCTGCCAGTACATATGATAACGTGCCATGATGTAATCTTCAACCGAATGCATGCCGCTTTCCTTCATGCATAATAAAGAATCCTTTACTCGCATGGTACGAAGGATCCTTTCCAAATCAAAGGTTCCATAGCTTGTACCCGTCTCATAAGCATCCCTGAGCAGATAATCCATCCGGTCTGCGTCCAACTGCGAACTGATCATTTGATTAAGCATGGTTTTCGGATGTCGGTGTTCAATGATACAAGCAATCTGTTGCGGTAATTCTTTGTTTTCCTTGATCAAAGCCTGATGGATTTCTGTATTTTTATCCAAAATTAACTGAACAGTCCTCTTTTCATGGCTTATATCCTGAATACTTTCAAAAAAGTGTGAATATGGACCATGTCCTAGATCATGCAGTAAACCTGCACACATCACCTGGATCTTTTCCGATTCCGTCAATGCCTGATTGATATCATCATTTTCATACACCATACGCCGACAGATTTCATAAACACCTAAACTATGAGCGAACCGGGAATGCTCCGCTGTATGGTATACTTGAAATACACCACCTAATTGATGGATCCGATGCAGTCTTTGGAATTCCCGGGCATTTAAACAATCCCATATTACTTGATACTGTACATGAATATATCCGTGGATGGGATCTCTTAATACTTTGGTTTCATCCGTTCGATTAAACATGGCCATTTCTCCTTTAACGCTTCCACTAATGGATGGTCCGAATCAAAAAAATCATAATCGTAAATATGTTCCGGAGTGGTCCACACATATTGAGAATGAGCATTCATTACAATCGGTTTCTGTCTGGATGTACATGTATAACACGTTAAGTGGATCTCATCCTCCTGGTAATCGATGTTGGAGGCCAGAAAGGCAATATTTTCTATATCGATCCCACATTCTTCCTTCCATTCCCGAATCAATGCTTCTTCCTTTGTTTCACAAGATTCGACCTTACCTCCGGGAAATTCAAATTTTCCATTGGAAACAGCCGATTTTCTTTGAGCGATCATTAATTTTCCATCTATGATCAGCACGCCACAAACTACCTCAATCATCGATTTTCTCTTCCTTAATGATTTCAAATAAAAGCTGTGCATTTTGTTTTGAAACTTGTTTTTGAATATCAAGAACGCGAACTTCCAGGATCCGATAACCAAATTGGATACGGATCGTATCTCCTATGTTGATTTCCGTACTCGGTTTGGCTGTTCTTCCATTGACCTCAATCCGTCCTTGTAAAGCCAGTTCCTTTGCTGCTTCCCTTCGTTTTAAAATTCGTGCTGTTTTTAAATATTTATCAAGTCGCATAGATTTCTCCGTTATTTTGAATTTCATGAATGATTTTCATTAGTAAATCATACCTGTTCGCCGATTTCAATATTTTTATCTCTATTTGCCCTTTTGTCATTCTTAATTGTATTTTTCTGGAAATATCATTAATCGTTTCAAACAGTTTGACCCCATTACAATGATATGTCCAATCTTTTGTCATCTTCAATACCAGGAAATGTTCATCTTCTTCGATGGTATCCACTCCTGGTGTATTGGCAAACAGATCAATTCTTCTTCGTTCCAATAATTGTGTGACCGGCTTGGGGATTTGACCATATAAATCACGAATTTTCTTTTCTTGTTCTTTTAATTGTTCAAGAGATTGCACTTTTTTTATTTCTTGATATAAGAGCAGAATGTCTCCATCGTTATCTGAGAACGTACGAGGAACATAGCCATTTAACGAAATGTTTGCACTTTTTTGTTCAATCGGCTCTGTTGTTTTTTCTCCCTTTTGTCTTTGAATAGCGCCTGCCAGCATCTCCAGATAAAGATCAAGACCAACTTGATCGATAAAACCCGCTTGTTGGGGTCCCAGTAGATCTCCGGCTCCACGAATCGTCAGATCTCTCATCGCTATTTTATAGCCCGATCCTAATTGCGTAAATTCTTTAATAGATTTCAATCGTTTGGAAGCCTGTTCGGTTATCTGATGATTTTTATCGATCATCAGATAACAATACGCAATTCGGTTTCTTCGGCCGACCCGTCCACGGATCTGATACAGCTGGCTCAGTCCAAAGTGATCAGCTTGTTCAATAATAATCGTATTGGCATTGGCTATATCCAGTCCCGTTTCAATAATAGTGGTACAAACCAGTATCTGATAGACTCCTTGTGCATAATCCAGCATTGTCTGTTCAATTTCTGCTTTGGTCATTCTTCCATGTGCCACTGCCACCTGTACATCCGGAAAAAGATCCTGGATCTTATTTGCTACTGAATAAATATTAGAGATATTATTGTATAAATAAAATACTTGTCCATCTCGGGACAATTCCCTTTGAATGATTTCCTTGATAATTCCTTCACGCTTTTCCATCACATACGTCTGGATCGGCTGTCTTTGTGCCGGTGCTGTTTTCAATTGAGAAATTGTTCGTACGCCAATCAAAGACATTTGTAATGTCCGTGGGATCGGCGTTGCGCTTAAAGAAAGCACATCGATGGATTTTTTCATCTCTTTGATTTTTTCTTTGTGTGTAACACCAAAGCGTTGTTCCTCATCAATGATCAAAAAACCAAGATCCTTATATACAAAGGTCGCATTTAATAATTTATGAGTTCCAATAATGATATCGATCTGTCCGTTTTTCAGATCTTCCTTTATCTTTTTTATTTCTTTGGAAGATACAAATCGATTGACCAAGGCACAACGAACTCCAAACGGCTCCATTCTCTGTACCACCGTTTGATAGTGCTGCATGGATAGAATGGTCGTAGGACATAGAAAAGCCACCTGCTTTCCGGCTAAAACGACTTTAAAAGCGCAACGCAGTGCCACCTCGGTCTTTCCAAATCCAACATCTCCGCACAGCAGATGATCCATCGGCTTTGGCTTTTCCATTTCTTCTTTGATTTCTCTGACAGCTTCTATCTGATCTAATGTTGAATCATATTCAAAAGCATCTTCAAATTCTCTTTGAAGAGCATCATCTTTTGGATATGCATAACCAATATTTTCATTCCGTAAAGCATACAATTCTACAAGACGCTGTGCAATTTCTTCAACTCGTTTGCTGACTCTTTCTTTTGTTTTTTTCCATTGATCTGTACCTAATTTACTTAATTGGATCCCTACTCCTTCTTTAGAAACATATTTTCTGACCAACTGAAATTGCGATAATGGGACAAACAAATCATCCCCGCCGGCATAGATCACATGTAAATAATCGAGTGTCTGATCGTTTTGATGACGAGTCACAATACCCATATACTGTCCGATTCCATATTGTTCATGAACAACATAATCATGTACATTTAATTCCAGTACAGATTCCAGTACTTGTCCTTGTTTAAAGGTTTTTTTAAATCGTTTTCGTTCAACTTTTTTAGTAAATAGTTCTTTTTCTGTATATATACCTGTGTCTTGAAAACTAAATCCCTCATAAAAACAAGGATCGATTATCTTATATGAAAAGGAACAATCGGTTAAATAGGGCACAAGTTGATGAACAGATTCTTTTTCCAAAGAAAAGTAAACTTGTGAGAAAGAGATAGCCTGTAATTGTTGAGCCAGTGGATATACAGCTCTTTCAATCGGATAGATTCCAGAAGTAACTGGATGCTCAAAATCAAGAAATTCGTGAATATGCATTCCTTGCTCTGCCATTTTCTGCAGATCGTGTAATAAAATATATTTTGGCAGACAGCGTAGTTCTTTAACCATCTCCTGCATAAACGCAATCGTATCTGTATTCAAATCTCTGGCTGCTCGCTGAATTTCTTCAATACTGCTGAAAATAACTTGTCCTTGCACATAATCCAGTAAAGAAGAACAAGTTGTATATGGATAATACCAGTATAAAAAAGCATCGCCGTTATAATTCTTTAACGCCAGCATATCATTTTCAACATGCTCCGTTAGTATTTCATTTTCATAATCAGAATGTTTTTTTATTTCAATCTGTAGTTTTTCCTGCACATTTTTTTCAATTTCTTCAATTTGTGATTCACTAAACAATAAATCCGTAGCTGGTCCGATCATACAATGATCGATGGTTCGGATGGTTCGTTGTGTATTTTCATCAAACATGCGAATGGATTCAATTTCTGTATCAAAGAATTCAATACGGATGGGATTTTCATATTGTAAAGTGAAAACGTCAATGATTCCTCCTCGACTGGCAAATGTACAAGGACGATCTACATAATTGACTTTGACATAACCTGCCTGTACAAGGTGTTTTTTAAGCGTATCCATGTCCATTTCCATATCGGTTTCCAACTGGATACATCTTTTTCGGAAAACATCTACATGAGGTAAAAATCGTAAAAAGGCAGCTGTATTACAGATAATGATCTTTTCCTGTGGTTCCATCAAACACTTTGTCAATGTAGATATCATTTCTTGTTTATCTTCCGGACTGGAAGCAATAGCCTGTACACGCAAACTTTCTTCCACCACAAAAAGCAGCACATTATCTAAAAGAGGAGCTAGTCTTTTATAACATTGCTGCGCTTGATATTTATTTTTTTTAACTAGAATTCTTGTCTTGTGATCTTGTTGAAATGCACTGGCTATCAAAAGGGCTTCTTCCATATCGAACAAATTGCCGACACGATTGGAAGCTTTTATGATTTCTTTTGTCACTTCATTTTCTTTGAATAAAGACAATAAGGATTCTTTCAAGAACATCACCTTTATTTCTTTTTATTATATACATTCATCACTTTGGAAAAGTCTGTATGAATTGATTCGAAGGCAGCATGAGCAGCCAGATCAATTGCAGATTGCAGATCTTCCTTTTCTTCTTCTTTAAATGCCTGCAGGACCCAGTCAATAATCGGTATTTGCGCATCGCGACCGATCCCTACTCGTATCCGATTAAAATCTGTAGTAAAAATACAGGATATGATGCTTTTCATTCCTTTATGACCACCGGCACTTCCTTGTTGGCGTAAACGTATCCTTCCTACCGGAAGGTCAATATCATCATATATCACCAAGATATTATCCGGACTCTCTTTATAAAAATCCAGACACTGTCGAAGTGCAAAACCACTGTTATTCATATATGTTACAGGTTTTAAAAGAATAACATCTTCTCCTTTTATTTTTCCCTTTGCAAAATGAGCCGAGAATTTTTCCTGTGTAAATTCGAATTGGCACAATTCAGCCAGCCGATCCATGACCATATAACCGGCATTATGCCTTGTTCTTTGATATTTAACACCCGGATTCCCCAATCCAATAATAATCTTCATACTATACTCGCTAAAAAAAGTAACGAGGGATCTCGTTACTCAATTTCCTTTCCTGGCGTATACAAAATATTGATATGTCGACGATCGCCTTCGCCTTCTGAATGCGTAGAGATATCTTTCATTTTGGCTAACGCATTGTGAACAGCCTTTCTTTCATCCGCTGTCATCGGATCCAGACTGGCATCAATCTTTGTTCTTTGTACATCACGAGCCACTCGGACTGCCATACGACATAATTTTTCATAACGTTCCTGTTTATATCCATTCACGTCGATCAACAGACCAACCCTTCTCTTAAATTGCGCACTGACAGCTACTTTTACCAGACGGTTAAACGCTTGAAGAGAACGTCCGCTTTTTCCAATCAAGACTGCATTGTTGGAAGTATCAACAGAAATACGATAGAATCCATTATCATTTTCGATCATGACACGACCATCCAGTTCGGCATTATCAAAATAATTCTGAATATAGCTTTCTATAAATGCTTCCACATCTTTTTCACAATAAGCTTCAATTTCAACTTGTTTACCGATTCCCAAAAAACCACTTTTTTCATCAATAACAGTATAATGAATATCTTCTTTGTTTACTTGTTTGGCTGCTGCAGCTTGTGCTAATGCATCATCTACAGTTTTTCCGATAAATGTATCAAATTTCATAGATGGCCTCCTAGTT
>DGUK01000049.1 GCA_002394635.1 Faecalitalea sp. UBA4312 | reverse complement strand
GGCATCAGTGGAATATGAAAACGAACAGTTTCAACACCTTGGCTCTGTCGTGACCAATCATGGATATTCCGATTGGGCGACCACAGAAATACCGGCAGATCAAAAAACGATGTGGTATCGTTTAAGCCGCCGCCAGGATGATTACTGTATTGAATGTTCACAAGACGGACTGTCTTTTTCTCAAATGAGAGTCTGTCATCTGTGGAAAGGAAAGGGAACGATCCATTTCGGCGTGTATGCCTGCAGTCCGGAGAATTCAAGCTTTACCGCCGCTTTTACCAACATGCAAATGACAGAATGTGCCTGGCATGCGCATGACGGACAAAAACCCGATGAAACATAGTCTCGTTTTATGGAAGATAAAGGACAATGTCCTGTTGTTGAAGGCTTTTCTTTACGTCAATAACACGTTGGTTTTCCGAACCACGGAAAGCCAGAGAAAGATTCTTCCGGTCTTTCATGAATGGACCATCCACCAATACATCAATATAGGACAGGAGCTCGTCGGTCACTTCACAATGGCGTTTTCCGCCTTCCAACAGATCCTGGTCCAACAGAAAACCGGTCCAGGCCCAGATGTTTTTTTCCGGATGATGTTCTTTGGCTTTTTTACAAAGCTGGACAACTTCTCTCTGGTTGGCAATTTCGAATGGATCGCCACCTAATAAGGATAAACCGGCACAGAAGGAATTGTCCAGAAAATCAAGGATCTCCTGTTCAGTTTCTTTTGTATAGGCAGATCCATATCGGAAGTCCCATGTTTCCGGTTGAAAACAATCTTCGCAGGCATTTGTACATCCGGATACGAATAGGCTGATGCGAACGCCTTCGCCATTGGCAACATCGTATTTTTTAATGGCTCCATAATACATTGGTCATTCCTCCTTTTAGACGTATAACTATGATGACAAAAAGGAAGAAAGATTTCAATGAAAAGCCATATTTTTTGTGGTAAACAGTTGAAATTCTTTAATAAGAAGTTTATGGTTTTGATAAGGGAAAGTAAGAGGATAGCAAAATAATGAAGGGAAAATTATTGTTTATACTGGCTGCTTGTCTTAGTCTTACCGCTTGTTCAAAGGTAATAGAGAAGAAAGTGCCGGAACTGAAAAAAGATACGATCAATATTGAATTTGGAGATCCGCTGAAATTAAAGAACGAAGACCTTCTGGATACAGAAGATGCCTCTATCTATGATACGATCAAGGTGGATACTTCAGCTGTGGCTATGCAGGAAGGAGAATCGTATCCTGCAGTAGGAGAATATGAAGTACCGTTGAGCTTTGAAGTGAATGGTGAAACACAAAATAAAACTTTAATGATCAATGTACAGGACACAACGCCACCAACCTTTACCATTACCACAGATGTCGTGGAACTTGGATTAAAGGGAGGCAGTCATAATTTCTATGCGGACTTTGAAGCACAGGATCTATCCAATCTGAAGCTTCGGTTTAAAACCAACGATGTCCGTTTTGATAAGACAGGAGAATATAAAGCGCAGGCGGTTGCTACAGACATCTATGACAACGAAAGTGTTTATGATTTCACAGTCCGGGTCGGAACAACGGTAGACAGTGGTGCTAACAGCCAGAGCTCAGGCAGTACGACAACTAACAACAATAGCAGCAGCAATAATAATACGTACTATTATGACTGGTCACAGGATTATTCTGCCTATGAGACACCGGCTACGGATACCGAAGGAAATGAAATCTATTCAGCACCGGTTATGGGTGATCAGTCCTATACTGATCCGTCTCTGTATTATACAGATCCGTATCAATAGTCAAATGGAGCCAAAGGAAACAACCTTTGGTTCTTTTTTCTATGGAATCACCTGGAAAACCCTCGATTCGATTGTTATTTTTGACATTCTCACTTAAAATAGAAATAGACAATATAAGGAGAAAAATAATATGAAAGAATGGACTCGCGAAGAGCGTTATCGTGTTTTACAGAACGCGGATGAGATTGCGGATCTGCACGTAAGGAATGCAGCTTCCAGCTATCGACAGACCTTCCACGTGCAGCCGGTTACCGGATTATCCAGTGATCCGAACGGATTTGGATACTACAAAGGTGTCTGGCATCTTTACTATCAATGGTGTCCATGGGGGGCCGTGCACGGATTGAAATACTGGTATCATGTCAGTTCGACCGATCTGGTACATTGGAAAAATGAAGGTGTGGGACTGAAACCGGATACGATTTATGATAATAGAGGAACCCATTCCGGCTCCGCCTTTGCGTATAAAGATGACTTGTATCTCTTCTATACAGGAAACCACCGGGATGAAGACTGGACACGTACACCATATACGTGCGCAGCGGTATTAAATGCCGAGGGAAAAGCCGAAAAACTGCCTGAACCGCTATTTGGCCCTCGCCCGGATTATACAGAACATCAACGAGATCCGAAAATCGTCTATAATAAGAAAGATGAGACTTATTACATCTTTATTGGCGCCCAGAACCAGGCTCTGCAAGGACGTGCCTTGATCTATAAATCCAAAGATCTTTTAAAAGGATGGGAATTTGCCGGTGAACTAAAGGTACCTGGATTTGAAGACTTCGGCGGTATGTGGGAATGCCCATGTATCGTGAATATCAGCGGCAAGGATGTATTGATCTTCTCTCCACAGTATACAAAGCTGCCGGGAAGAGGAGAAAGCACAAATCATAACATCTACATGATCGGTTCCATGGATTATGAAACACTGACTTTTACACCGGAACAAGATTATGAATTCCTTGATTTTGGCTTTGACTTCTATGCGGCACAGTTTGCGGCCAATGTATCCGATCCGGATACTGCCATTCTGATCGCATGGATCGGCTTGCCGGATAACCATTATCCGACTGAAGAAGAAGACTGGGAAGGTAGTATGAGTGTTCCGCACGAACTGCGCTTAGTGGATGGCAAACTGGTACAGACACCGTTGGCGGCAATCCAGGGCCTGCGCGATGAAGAAATCAAACCAGAAGGCAAACTGCCGAAAGTCTGTGAATTACAGGTAGATGTACAACCAGGAGATTTTGATTTGAATCTGTTCACAAAGGAAGATGGAACTGGCGGATTTACAATGCATTACAAGGCTGAAACCAAAACATTTACGATTTCTAAAGCAGGCATGGACAAGCATTTCAACGCACAGGTCTTTGAAACCCTAGACATGCCAATGGAAACGGATCTGGATCATTTGCAGATATTGATTGACAGCTGTTCTGTGGAGATTTTTGCTAATCATGGACAAAGAGTCTTTACAGCACGTATTTATCCGACAGAAAAGGAACATCATTATACGATGAGTGATAACGGATCGATGAAGATCTGGACGTTGAAACCATCAGTAAAAGATGATTTTGTAGTATAGAACAAGGAGAGGACACGATGAAAATACTGATTGTGACAGCATTTCCGACCGAAGGGGCAGGAAGTGGCGCTTTAATTACTACACAGGCAGAATCCTATATAAAAAACGGACATGAAGTGGAGATCATCACAGCCAATAACCGGACTAACTTCAAAAAGATCCCAGGGGTAACATATTGTCTGGTTCCATTCACAAAAGAAGGAGATGACCCGGAAATTATCGAAGGTCAGCTGCCGTTCAATTATTTCATGTTTACAACACATACGGAAAGTACAGCCAATTTTTGGAATGCAACCAATGAAGAAGTGGAGCTTTACTGCAATAAATTCCGTGAAATCATAGGCAGAGAAGTGAAACGCTTTAAACCGGATATCATTCACGGCCAGCATAACTGGATCACCACAAATATCTGTTCTGAATTCGGTCTTCCGGTTGTGGTAACTGTACATGGCACGGATCTGATGGGATACCAGAGAAGTTTGGGTGAAATAGAGCAGATAAAAGCGGAGATGGCAGACAATCCATCGGCTGAAAGAAAGGCAGAGCTGCAAAAGGCATTGAAAAAATATGAGTTCTACGTTGATAGTGCCAAAAAATCAGCCCATAATTCCTTATCCGCTATTGTTATTTCCGAGCATCAGAAAGAGTTGTTCCAGGGATTGTTCCCGGAAGAAAAAGAAAAAGCCATCCTGATCAAAAACGGATACAATCCGGAAAAATTCCATGTGATGGATTCCGTGGATAAAGATACGTTGTTTGATTCTCTGGTAACCAATGCGACACCAGATGGAAAATTACCGAAAGAGTATGACAAGCTGGTATTGTTTGTAGGTAAATTTGCGGATTTCAAAGGCATTGATGTTATGCTGGATGCAGCTAAGATCTATGAAGAACAAGGCAAGGCGGAAGGGATGGATATCATGACGATTATCGTAGGTTCCGGTGCCTTGGATGAACCGTTACGAAAACAAGCTAAGGAGCTGAATCTGCAAAATACACATTTTGTCGGAAGAAAAGGACCGGATGTCATCTGTCCGTTGCAGAACTTGGCGGATGTTTCCTTGATTCCTAGCCGTAATGAGCCGTTCGGGCTGGTTGTCATCGAAGGAACTGCCTGTGGTCATCCGGTGATCGGAACCAATGCCGGCGGTATCCCGGATATTATGAATACTACCGGAAAGGTGATCAAGAAAGAACCATATACGGAACAGGATGCCAAAGACGATTCTATTCTAAAACCGGTGGAAGGCACTGATTCTACGTATAAGACGCCACTGGGATATCTGGTACCGATGGAAGATGCCAAAAGTCTTGCTAATGCCACGATGCGCATTCTGGAAGGAAAGGATACCTTCGATAATAAAGAAATTGCTGAATATACATTGAATACGTATTCACAGGATGTTATCACAAAAGGTCTGATCGACTTGTTCCAAAACGCTATCGATTCGTATAAATAGAATATAGGCCTGCTATTCAAGCGGGCCTATTTATGTTTATTCGGCGTCGGATGCGCTAACTTTTTTTCGGATGTCCTGGAATCAATAAGAGCCAGATGCTCTTTACTTAACTGCTCATATTTCCTGGCATTGACAGGATCCTTTTTATTTGCATAGATTTTGGAAATCAGGAATTCATGGATTCCTTTCTGATCATTCGTTCTTCTTTGTATCAAGTCCAGATATTTTTTACTGTTATTCTTATCTTCGATCCCATATAGAAATTGAAAACTTTCAGATAATATGTTTCGTTCTGTGATGGGGTTAAAGGCAGGTGATTGTACACCACCATTGATACCTGTTCCTTACTAGTGTGCAGGCCGAAACTCCCTTGATCATATTTGGTTTTTCATATTCCTTGTTTATTTAAGGAAATAGATAATGCGATAGGATCAATTGAAACCAGATATCCAGGTAGATAGAATGTATAAAAAGATGGAGTCTTGTTCGATAAGCAACAAATTAAGTTTTTATCTTTAATAATCGTGAGATATACTATTTGATTATTATCATAAACCACAAAAAAACGCCCGTTTG
>DGUK01000062.1 GCA_002394635.1 Faecalitalea sp. UBA4312 | reverse complement strand
AAGCAGAAACAACCGCGTTCATGGACGGCTGGCTGGTCATACCGGCCATAGAGGATACGGCCGTATCCACAATATCCACACCGGCTTCGGCGGCCATCAAGTAGGTAGCTACCTGATTGCCGGAGGTATCATGCGTATGCAGGTGGATCGGAAGATCTACTTCGTTCTTTAACGCATAGACCAGCTCCTTGGCTGCATATGGTTTCAATAGACCGGCCATGTCTTTGATGGCAATGGAGTGAACGCCCATTTGTTCCAGCTGCTTAGCCATTTTTAAATAGTAATCCAGCGTGAAGGTCGTATTGTTCGGATCGAGAATGTCTCCTGTATAACAAATAGTTCCTTCACAGAATTTCCCTTGTTTCAAAACTTCATCAATGGCAACTTCCATACCCGGGATCCAGTTTAAGGAATCGAAGACACGGAAGATATCGATGCCGTGCTTGGCACTTTGATGAATGAATTCACGAACGACATTATCGGGATAATTGGCATAGCCAACCGTACTGGAACCACGTAATAACATCTGGAACGGGATATTCGGGATATCCTTACGCAATAACGCCAGACGTTCCCATGGATTCTCCTTCAGGAAACGGAAAGCTACATCAAAGGTAGCCCCACCCCACATTTCCAAAGAGAAGCAGTCCTTCAGGATATCAGCTGTTCCTTTAGCTCCTTTGACCATATCTCTTGTACGCATACGTGTGGACAATAAGCTCTGGTGAGCATCCCGCATGGTGGTGTCGGTGATCAGCAGTTTCTTCTGATCCTTGACCCACTGGCTGAAAGCAGCCGGCCCCTGTGTATCGAGCAGCTGTTTCAAACCGGACGGATTTTTGTCGATGACCGGAGGGAAACGAGGAATGTCAAACTGTTCTCTTTCACTGTCCGGATCATTGACCTGAATATTGGCAATGTAGCGAAGAATTCGGGTTGCCCGGTCTTTCGAGCCGGAGAAATCGAAGAGCTCCGGTGTTTCATCAATAAATTTTGTATGGCATTGTCCGGCTTTAAATGTCGGATGTTGTAAAATGTTGGCTAAGAACGGAATGTTGGTCTTGACTCCACGGATATGGACCTCACTGATGGAGCGCAATGCTCTGCGGCAGGCGCCTTCAAAGGTATTATCCGATGCCGTGATTTTTACCAGCAGCGAATCATAATAAGGAGAGATCACATAACCGGCTGAACAGTTACCCCCATCCAGACGAACACCGAATCCTCCACCGGTACGATACGCTTCCACACGGCCATGATCCGGAGCAAAGTTATTGGCTGGATCTTCGGTTGTGACACGGCACTGGATGGCATAGCCACGGGCTTGTACATCCTGTTGGCTGTTAATGCCGATCTGCGGGCAGGAGAGCGGCTGGCCCTGGGCAATCAAAATCTGTGCCCGAACCAAGTCGATTCCGGTGATGACTTCCGTTACCGTATGTTCTACCTGGATACGCGGGTTCATCTCGATAAAGTAGTAATTGCCGTTTTTATCCACCAGGAATTCTTCGGTGCCGGCATTGGTATAACCAACCGTTTTGGCGATCTTAATGGCATCATCGTAGATCTTATTCAATACATCTTTGGAAACCGACCAGGCTGGTGCAAATTCCACAACCTTCTGGTAACGTCTTTGTAAAGAGCAGTCACGCTCCAGACAGTGAACGATGTTACCGTGCTTGTCCGCTAAGATCTGTATTTCTATATGTTTAGGCTCAACTAAAAACTTCTCAATAAAAATATCTTCGTTTCCGAAAGCCTTTTTCGCTTCGGATTTGACCAGTTCAAACTGTGTGATTACTTCTTCCGGTGTATCGCAGCGACGCATACCACGTCCACCGCCACCGGCGGCTGCCTTTAATATAACAGGAAATCCGAATTCTTCGGCCAGCCGTAAGGCTTCCTGGGCGTCCTTTAATGGTTCGGTGGAGCCGGGAATGATCGGTACACCGGCTTGAATGGCGATTTCCTTGGCGCTCAGCTTATCGCCCATTTTGGCCAGAACATCACTGGATGGACCGATAAATTCAATGCCGGCTTGTTCGCAGGCACGGGCAAAATCCGCGTTCTCCGATAAGAATCCGTATCCTGGATGAATGGCATCTACGCCTCTTTTTTTGGCCATGCGGATAATTCCCGGAATATCCAGATATGCACCGACCGGACTCTGGTTTTTACCAATCAGATAAGCTTCATCCGCCTGCACTCGGAATTGGCTGTTAATGTCTTCACTGGAATAAATTCCGACAGTATGGATGCCCAGATCGTGGCAGGCCCGGAAGATCCGGATCGCAATCTCACCACGGTTGGCAACCAGTACTTTATTGAAAGGTTTATTGCTCATTGCTCTTCCTCCATTTAATAGTTATTATTATATTCTAATTGTTATTGTGCTAGCAATACATTTATTTCATAATTTTCTGTGAAAAAAGAACGTGATATGATAGGACAAAGAGGTGTTGAATATGGCATTGGTAAAAGGCATTCATCATGTGTGCATGAAATGCGACACGATGGAAAAATACGAAGAAGCGATTCGTTTTTATCATGAAACGCTGGAATTTCCAATTGTAAGGCAATGGCCTGCCGGTATTATGTTGTCAACCGGAAACGGACTGATTGAATTGTTTAATAATATTGAGGATCGTCTGCCTCAGGGAACGATCCGACATTTTGCCCTGGCTGCCGATAATGTGGATGCTCTGGCAAACCGTATCGAACAGGCTGGATATCGAATTACGGATCCTTGTCATGATGTGACGATCCCAAGCGATCCTCCTTTTGATATCCGTATTGCGTTCTGCATCGGACCGGTGGGTGAAGAAATCGAGCTATTTGAAGAAAGGAGCTAATATGTATACCTATGAAGACTATAAAAATGCACCACAGGCTTTAACCATCAAAGAAGCCAACCAGATCTTACTTGAAATACAGAAGGAAATAACCGACGAAAAGGCTGAAAAGCTGTATCATGATGTTGAATTAGCAGGCATCGAATATATTCATGTGCGTACCAACTGGTATCGCATGACCAAAGAAGAAAAGAAAGCTGTCAATGACCAGCGTACGTTGAAGCATAATGCGGTCATTAATTCGCTGGATGCCCTGGCTGATTATCTGAAAAGCACGGGGAAACCAGCCAGCTGGAGAGATCAGATCGGTTATGAAAAGGATGGGAAGTATTTTCGAAAACGCATTGGGGATATGGGGTGTACCATTGCGTACTTATTGAGCTTAAAGACAAGGTAGGAAGTATGACAAGTTTAACAGGAAATGGATGTACGGTTACATATGATGAACGATCGATCCGTGTGGATTCAAAAATGGAAGGATCTCATGAAACAGCCTGGGATCAGATTGATTCGGTGACAGAATGGAAGCAGGATACAGAATTCGGATCTTTTCAGATGATTGCCGGTTCAGATGTATCGGCTATCAAATTTGAATTGAAACAGAAAAAGGAATTTGAAGAAATCTATGAGAAGGCCGGCTCTTTTGCCAGACAGGGCATTGCTCGTTTGGTTACCAGTTATCGGCTGGCGTATGTCGGTGGAAATACAGGCATTCCAAGAGGAAGCAGTGTGACGCTGGAGGTATATGATAAATTTCTTTTATGTGTCAGTGTCGCTGTCCGCAAAGGCATTGAAAGAACTTTGATCCCATACACGATGGTGGAGCATATCCGGATTGAAACACAGGATGAAATCAAGGAACGGTTCGAAGATCACCGAGTGTTATTATCCGGTCCTCTGGCAACGATGTTTAAAAAGAAACCAAAGAAAAAACAAAGACTTCTGACGCTGGATGCGATCGATCCGAACGGGCAGCCTATCCTGCTTGTGTTTGAAGGCGATGCCATTTATGATGTGCAGGCACTAGTGGAGCCATTGATCCGACAAAAAGATCAACCGATGAACAAGAAAACGGTCATGGACCCGTATGAAGAGATGAAAAAGGTCAAGGAACTGCTGGATCTGGGAATTATTGACCAGGAAGATTTCGATAAGAAGAAAAAAGAATTGTTGAACTTATAAATGAGGGAATTTATCCCTCATTTTTAAATATATTTATACAATACAATATATAAAAAGTTAAAGACATTCTTTTTCAAATGGATGGAAAAAAGGTGAACGAACGTATTTCCCGCAAGGCGAAAAACAAAGAATTAAAGGATATCGTTTTCTTTCATACAATGACAGTGTCAAAAGACAGGAGGAAGAAATCATGAATAATTGGTTAGGACTAGAAGGAAAAACTGTAGTAGTAACAGGTGGAGCCAGCGGGATCGGAAAACATGTTGTAGATACTCTGGTAGCAGCCGGTGCCGACACAGTTGTCGTTGACTTAAATGTAACAACCGGTGAAACAATGGACAATGCTTATTGTGTACAGTGTAATGTATGCGATCCGGACAGTGTAAAAGCCATGATGGCAGCTGTCATTGATAAATATGGAAAAATTGATGCCTTGGTCAACAATGCCGGTATCAATATGCCTCGCTTATTAGTAGATGTAAAAGGGGAAAAGCCAGAATATGAATTAAGCGTAGATTCTTTTGATAAGATGTTTAATGTAAACGTAAAAGGTTTGTTCCTGTGTGCGCAGGCAGCCGCCCGTGAAATGGTTAAGCAGGGCAAAGGTGTCATTTTGAACATGTCCAGTGAGTCTGGCAAGGAAGGCAGCCAGGGACAGAGTGCTTATTCCGCTACAAAGGGTGCCTGTGACAGCTTTACTCGTTCCTGGGCAAAGGAATTGGGAAAATACGGAATCCGTGTTGTAGCCGCTGCGCCTGGTATCATGGAAGCTACCGGCTTGCGTACACCAGCTTATAATGAAGCTTTGGCTTATACACGCGGCGTAAAACCAGAAGATCTGTCTGGTGATTATTCGAAACAAGTGCCATTAGGACGTGATGGAAAACTGGATGAAGTCGGTGATCTGTGTGCTTATCTGGTATCCGATCGTGCAAGCTATATCACAGGAACAACAATTAATATTTCCGGTGGTAAATCTCGCGGTTAATTCAGTTGATTTCCATTCTATGGAAAATGACTGAACAAACAAATTTCAGGACTGGAGAAAACCATCGGATTAAAGGAAAGCGTTTTCTTTCCTATAATGAAGATGGTTAAAGGAGGAACAAAAGATGTTAGTAGGAGCATTGGTTATCGCAGTAGCGTTTATTATTCAATTTATATTGAGCAGCTTCCAGATGAAAAACTTCGCCAATGAATTTGCGAGAATGCGACGAAAAGGAAGGGTCGTCGTAGGACGAAAATCAGGAGGCTTCCATGCCGGTGCTATCGTCATGTTCCTCATTGATGAGAACGGACTGATCCGGGAAGGTAAGAAAATCGAAGGAACCACTTTTCTGGCCAAAGTGAAAGAGTACCCGGGATTTGAAGGCGTCTATGTACGCGACCTTACCAAGGATATGGTACCGAAATCTCATAAAAATTTAGGAAAAGCTGTGGAGGATGCAGCCAACACGTATCGTTTGTATACGGCCGGGGAAGAGATCCCGAATCCTCCATCTCCGTTCCAAAGAATCGGAGGTGTACTAAAACGAAGCTAATAGCTTCTAAGAAAGGTGGAAATTATGGACTTTTTAGTAAATTTAGCAGCAGGTTTTATGAATCTGTTCACATTAGGCGGCCAGCAGTTTGTAAGTTGGGTAACAGGAATTATTCCTACCGTATTAATGTTGTTGGTATTGATGAATGCGATCATCGCCTTAGCCGGTGAAGATTCCGTCAATAAATTAGCCAGTGTTTGTACAAAGAACCCGGTTCTTCGTTACCTGGTACTGCCATTCGTATCCGCATTTATGTTAGGAAACCCGATGGCATTGTCTATGGGTAAGTTCATGCCGGAATTCTACAAGCCGAGCTATTATGCAGCAGCCAGCTATCACTGCCATACAAACAGTGGTATCTTCCCGCATATCAATGCGAGTGAGTTATTTATCTATCTGGGTATTGCCAATGGAATCACACAGTTAGGATTGGATGCATCGGCATTAGCTGTTCGTTACTTATTGGTAGGTTTAGTCGCAAACTTCATTTCAGGTTATGTTACTGATTTCACAACTCGTTACGTTGAAAAACAACAGGGTGTTAAATTGAATCGTTCTCTTAAGGGAGAATAATAAACAGGAGGGAATTCATTATGTCAAAATATAGATCAATTCGAATCGAAAGAGGAGCCGGCGGATTTGGTGGACCGTTGGTAGTCACTCCAACTGAAAAAAGAAATAAAGTAATGTACATCACAGGTGGTGGAACGGCCCCTGAATGTTTAAAGAAAATTGTTGAACTGTCCGGTATGGAACCAGTGGACGGATTCCATGGATCCGCTCCGGAAGATGAACTGGCAATGGTTATCATTGACTGCGGTGGAACGCTTCGTTGTGGTATCTACCCTCAGAAACGTATCCCTACAGTAAACGTTATGCCGGTTGGTAAATCAGGACCTTTGGCAAACTTCATCACAGAAGATATCTATGTAAGTGCCGTTACTTCCAAACAGATTTCTCTGGCTGATGAAAGCGAAGTTGCGGAAGCTGCTTCGGCTGAAGAGGAAGTTGTGGAAGAAAAAGCTGCTTCTACAGGCTTCAATGCAGATCAGAAAGTATCGGAAACATTAGCTGCACAGGAAAACAAGAGCTTTATCACAAAAGTCGGATTAGGCGTTGGTAAAATCGTTAATACATTCTACCAGGCAGCTCGTAACGCCATCCAGACATGTATTACAACCTTGCTGCCATTCATGGCATTCGTAAGTATGTTGATTGGTATCATCAACGGTTCCGGATTCGGTGATATGTTCGCCCACCTGTTAACACCATTGGCAGGTAACGTATTCGGTCTGGTTATCTTAGGTATTATCTGTTCGATCCCAGGTCTGTCTGCTCTGTTAGGTCCAGGTGCTGTTATCGCACAGATCGTCGGAACTCTGATCGGTGCTGAAATCGGAAAAGGAAACATCGCTCCAAGCTTGGCATTACCTGCTCTGTTCGCTATCAATACACAGTGTGCTTGTGACTTTATCCCGGTTGGTCTGGGATTGGCTGAAGCAGAACCGGAAACCATTGAAGTTGGTGTATTATCTGTAATGTACTCCCGTTTCTTGACAGGCTGGGTACGTGTACTGTTAGGTTTCGCTGCAAGTATCGGATTGTACTAAGAAGCGCACAGCTAACAATGACCTCTTGCTTATCTCAACGCATAATATAATCATTTGATAAAAACCGGTAAACTCTCTCCTTACCGGTTTTTAAAGGATATAGAGTAATTTTGGCTTTATTAACATAGATAAATAAAAAATGGTTTATAATATAATCATAGAAAAGGATTGCCTATGAAAAATTTATTTGATGATAATCGACTGGCCAATATTCTTACCATCATGCGTAAGAGCACAGTATTGAGCATTGCCTCACTTGCCGCAAGGCTGGGAGTCAGCGAACGAACGATACGAAACGATATCAAAAGTATCAACGACGCACTGGATGACAGTGCATATATTGAAACCGATCAAGGAAAATGCAGTCTGCGCATTTTTGATCTGAATGCGTTTCAATATGCTTATTCCAAAATTATTAATACGGATGATCTGATGAATTCCTCCACGCGACGTATGGAATATATTTTCGGAAAACTGATGCGGGCGTATGAACCGTTGTTAACAGACGATCTGGCCTATGAGATGAATGTTGGACGAACCACTCTGGTATCGGATCTGAAGAAGCTTCGCAGTCTGATCGAACCGTATGATCTTCATGTTGAAGGAAAAACCAGCAAAGGCATGTTGCTGCGGGGTTCAGAAATGAATATTCGAAGATATGTGATGGATAACACGTTTGAAGCTATTTACGGAGATTATCCACAGGATGAGCAGATCATCAAAAGTGTCGATAAGGCGTTTGAACAATATCCTGTTGTTTCCAGTGTGCGGACAACGTTCCAAAACTATCTGACATTGATGATAGACCGCTTTTTGACCGGACATTATATTGGTCGTTTACCGGACAGCTATTATGTGCTGTCGGCACGTTCGGCTTTCCGGTTTGTGGAAAGGCTTCTCAATGACATAGGAAATTCTCTACATGTTGAATTTCCGATTGAAGAAAAGCTGTTTGTGCTTCTGCCGATCATTGGTATGCGTACACCGACCGATACCGATCAGATGTATGCGGTGTCCCTGGATGAAGAAATCCGGCCTTTATTGGAAAAAATCATTCAAAAAATTGAATTTGAACTGAATATCACTATCAATACACATGAATTCACGGAAGAATTTATGTACCATCTGATGTTTATGATCAACCGGCTCCGGTATAATATCCGCGTCGATAATCCGCTGGTGGAGGATATTAAAGAAAAATATCCATTAGCTCAGCGTATGGCAGAAATCAGCGCAGAAGTGATTGAACAAGAGATGAATTTGAAAGTGACGCCGGAGGAAATCGGATTTCTGGCTTCCTATTTTGGTGTATTCCTGGAGGTTTCCGGCATGCAAAGAAAACAACGCCGGATGGCCGTTGTCTGTGGTACCGGTATTGTGACCAGCCGTCTGATCACCGTCCAGTTGAAAAAAATCGTCGACAGCGCTACCGATATTCAGGTGTTCTCTTTAACCGGTGCGAAACCGGAAAAGCTGAATACATATGATATTGTATTATCCACTGTTGAATTGCCGTTTGAACTGGAAAAACCGGTCATTTATATCCGGGAGATCTTTAATGAGGAAGAATTGCGCAGTCGTATAGAAAAGGCAGACTACTGGAGCAAGGAAAAAGCACCGTTTATCGATGACAACTGGTATGTGATGGCCAGCCAGGTCAAGGAAGAAACGTTCTTTGACCTCAGCGATTACACCGACTATGAAGAAGCCGTCAATACGATGATCGAATGTCTGACGGATGAAGAACTGGTCGATGCCGCGTTCCAGGAACGATTATGGGAACGTGAAAAGATGGGATCGATGGTCTTTGATCGAGGCATTGCGATGCCGCATACGATGCAGTATGCCAACGAAGAACTGATGGTAGCTATCGGGGTCTTCAACCAACCGATCCTGTACAAAGACGCACCGGTCAAAGTGATCTTTATGTTGGGCTTACCGAAGGATGTGATTACACAGGAGGATCTGCTGATCCGTATCTATGACGAAATTATGACTATATCCAAGGATGATGAACTCATAGATGGACTAAGTCGTTGCCAGACCTATCCGGAACTGTTACGGATCCTTTATAAGCGAAAATAAGTGACACAGGATTTCAATGAAGAGGAAAAAGCTTGTATTAAGAGGGCTTACATAAATACATATAATAAGATTGTAAGAAAAAGGAAGGTACATTCTATGCCAATCATTTACGAAAACACAGTAAAAGCTTTAGGATCACAAGTAAACTCATTTGCAGGAGCTGATTTCATTATTTTATTTGGGGATAGCGCACCGGCTGAATTAAAGGACTATTGTTATTCCGTAGATGTCAATCCGATCCAGGGAGATATTAAGCCGGGTCAGATTTTATGCTTTGATGACCAGGCATATATGATTACAGCGGTCGGCAGTGAAGCCCCGGTGACGTTAAAGGGACTGGGCCATTGTACTGTCCGTTTCAGCGGGGATACGACGGCAGAAATGGCGGGTACCATCTATGTGGAAAAGAAAGACATGCCAACCATTACAGCCGGCAGCAAAATTCAGATCGTAGATCCGAAGGTTGTTTATGAAAATGAAGTAAAAGCGTTAGGATCCCAGGTAAACTCCTTTGCGGGTGCCGATTTCATTATTTTATTCGGTGACAGTGCGCCGGCGGAATTAAAGGACTTCTGCTATTCGGTAGATGTCAATCCGATCAATGGCGACATCAAACCAGGGCAGATCTTGCGGTTTGGGGAACAATCCTATACCATTACCGCCGTCGGTACAGAAGCACCGGTCACATTAAAAGGCCTGGGCCATTGTACGATTCGATTCAACGGGGATACGACAGCCGAGATGGCAGGTACGATCTATGTAGAAAAGAAGGACATGCCGACCATTACGGCCGGTACAAAGATCCAGATCGTAGAAATGGATGGATCAAAGGAAGCTTCCGGACCGGTTTATAAAAACGTGGTAAAAGCTCTGGGTTCCCAGGTGAAATCCTTTGCGGGTGCCGATTTCATTATTTTATTTGGAGATAGCGCACCGGCGGAATTGAAAGATTACTGCTACTCTGTGGATGTCAATCCAATCAACGGGGATATCAAACCAGGGCAGATCTTATCCTTTGGCAATCAATCCTATACCATTACCGCTGTCGGCAGTGAAGCCCCGGTGACTTTAAAAGGCTTAGGCCATTGTACCGTTCGTTTCAGCGGGGATACGACCGCGGAGATGGCAGGAACCATCTATGTTGAAAAGAAAGCGATGCCGACCATTGAAGTGGGTACGGAAATAGAAATCCGGGAACCAAAGATCATCTATGACAATACAGTTAAATCATTAGGATCTCAGGTGAAATCCTTTGCGGGAGCTGATTTCATTATTTTATTTGGAGACAGTGCACCGGCTGAATTAAAGGACTATTGTTACAGCATTGATGTCAATCCGATCCATGGAGACATCCAACCGGGCCAGACATTGAAATTCGATGAACAGGCCTATACGATTACCGCTGTCGGCAGTGAAGCCCCGGTTACTTTAAAGGGCTTAGGGCATTGTACGGTTCGATTCAGCGGGGATACGACAGCTGAGATGGCAGGCACCATCTATGTGGAAAAGAAGGAAATGCCGAAGATCGGTGTCAATACACATATTCAAATCATAGGATAATAGAACATCTGAAAAGTCAGGGTATCCCTGGCTTTTTTTTATGTCACTATTCAATAGTGACATGGACAAAGGTAGTTTGTCACAAATCAATAGTGACAAAAGTGACACTGGAAAACGTTGAATGTTATAGAGATACTAATATAATTGAAATTGTAAGAGGTAAGGATGATCGAGACAGTTAATACATTCAATCAACGGAAACCATTAACGAAAAGGCAGAAGAAAATCATTCAGATCATGGTGGAGATGAATTCAGAAGCAATCACTGTAAAGGCGGTTGCTGAACAGCTGGGTGTTTCCAACCGGACGATCCTGCGAGATATACCGGATATCGAAACATGGATGGAGGATAATGATTTTCATTTTGATCACCGTCCGGGTGTTGGCCTTCTGATTGATGAAACGGATGAAAACCGTTCGTTGATCCTTGAATTGCTGCATATTGAAAACCAGATTCCTCATTACAGCCGCTCGGAAAGACGGCAGATCATTCTGGGAACGCTATTCTATACGGATGAACCAATCAAAGCGTATGTATTCACATCGCAATTAAAAGTATCCCAAAGTACTTTGTTTGCCGATCTGGATGCATTGGATCTCTGGTTATCGGACTACAATGTCAGCATCATCCGAAGAAAAGGGCTGGGATTGTATATCGAAGGCGATGAATACAATCTGCGACAAGCTGTGTCTAATTACATCTTTGAATTCTGTGATATTGATCAAATACCCATTCTGTTGATGGATGAAAAAAAGAAACAGGAATTCACAAAGGTCCGGAATCATCCGTTATTGAGATTCTTCGAACCGGAGATCATCGACTGTGTGGTCCGGATCGTGACAAAAGCAGAGGACAGCTTACATGTACGCTATACCGATGGAGGGCGCGTTCGTTTATATATGCGATATGCGCTGGCAATCTATCGTATGCGCAATCATCACTTTATACAAAGCTCACCGATGGAAAGAAACCGGCTATCCGCTATGGTGGAATTGTCGGCAACGGTTCAGATGGTAACCGAAATTGAGAAGTCGTTTGACATCAAGGTGCCACAATATGAAATCGACTATTTTGCGATGCATTTGTCGGCAACGAGGATCTGGTCGGATATGTCCAATTTCAAGGATCCGACACAAGCCATGGATCTGTGGCAGGTTGTCATGTCCATGACCCGCATCGTCGAACAGATGACAGGCTTGCCATTTCGAAACAACAGTAAATTCATTGACGATTTAGTCAATCACATCCGTGTGGTAGAGAAACGGGTCAATCTGGATATCCTGGTCGAAAATCAGCAGACAGAAGAGATCCGGGAAAAGAATCCGGCTTTATTTGACGCTGTGGAAACTGCATGCCAGGTATTGCGAGAATGGATGTCACCAAAAGAACTGCGTACGGCCGATATCGGTTACATCGCCTTGCACTTTGCGGCTGAATCCATCCGGATCCAAGAGCAGATCCAGAAGGTGAATGTAGCTGTGGTATGTCCGGCCGGGGTCGGAAGCTCAAAGATATTAGCGGCTAACATACGCAAGAATTTCAAGAATGTGAATGTGGTCAAAACTTTATCGGCATTCAACTTGGATCCTGAGAAATTGCGAAAAGACGGTATGGATCTGATCATTTCCACTATGCCGTTACAAATTGATTTTCCGAATATCTATGTTTCCAGTATTATGCTGCAGGCAGGGGATAAAGTCCGGATCGAAAACGAAATTGAACGGTTGTACCAACAAAGACTGATCAGTAACATGGCCCAGCGTACAATGATATCTTCCATCAATGATCTGGAAGACATACGCCGGATCACACAGATCGGAAATGAGATCATCGAAATTACGGAAAACTTTCAGATCATGGATCTGGAAGCGATAGAAGACAAAGAGGCTTTGACAAAACAGGCAGGGGCGTTGTTTGCGACGTCGATGAAACAAGCTGAACAGATTACGGAAGGCTTCCTGCTTCGTGAAATTGTCGGAGATACATATATAAAAGAGCTGCAAGTATATTTGTTCCACTGCATCACCGATGCCATCGATCATGCACGATTTGGATACATCAAGATCAACCAGCCGTTTGCGTCGGCCAAAGGGCCGGTGGAAGGCGCTGTCGTGATGGTCGTACCAAAGAACGAATACGCACTGGAACCGATAGGACGCTTAAGTGCTCTATTGGTGGAAGAACAAGATTTTCTACAAGCACTGAAACGGAAAGATCTGAGAATCGTCAAAGATCTGGCCAGCCAGGCGCTTGTGAAATATTACAGAAACGAAGTTTCGAAATAGGAGGAGAGAACAATGAAACAAGGTTTACAACGTTTCGGTAAATTCTTATCCGCAATGGTTATGCCGAATATCGGCGCCTTCATTGCATGGGGATTTATCACTGCATTATTCATTCCGGATGGATGGCTACCTAATGAACAATTAGCGTCTATTCAGCCTTACATGTTATTTTACTTAATGCCGATCCTGATTGCGGCTACAGGTGGACGCCTGGTAGGCGGAGACCGTGGTATGGTAATCGGTGCAATTGCGGTTGTCGGATGTATTGCCGGTGTTGGTGGAACAGACGGTCAGCCTATGTTGATGGCAGCCATGGCCGTGGGACCTTTTGCCGGTTGGGTTATCAAGAAATTTGACCAGGCTATGGATGGACATATGCCAGCTGGTTTCGAAATGTTGATCAACAACTTCTCTGTTGGTATCATCGGTATGATCCTGGCTATCATCGGATACTATATTATCGGACCATTTATGACAGCTGTATTGTCTGTATTGACAGCTGGTGTTGATGTATTGGTTAACAAGGGTCTGTTACCATTGGCAGCTATCTTTATCGAACCTGCCAAGGTATTGTTCCTGAACAACGCCATCAACCATGGTATCTTTACACCAATTGGTGTTGAACAGGCAGCCGAAACCGGAAAATCCATCATGTATATGCTGGAAGCCAATCCAGGACCTGGTTTAGGTGTATTGTTAGCATACTGGTTATTCTCCAGCGACAAGATGACAAAGGATTCTGCCCCAGGTGCTATCATCATTCACTTCCTGGGTGGTATTCATGAAATTTACTTCCCATATGTATTGATGAACCCGATTGTGATCGTTGCTCCAATCGTCGGTAATATCTGTGCTATTTTCTTCTACACGATTACCGGTGCCGGATTAAAGGGACCGTCC
This sequence comes from Faecalitalea sp. UBA4312, assembly GCA_002394635.1. Lineage (GTDB taxonomy): Bacteria > Bacillota_I > Bacilli_A > Erysipelotrichales > Erysipelotrichaceae > UBA4312. Next base: position 14,027 of record DGUK01000062.1, on the reverse strand, counting down.
AGCCCAGGATCTATCATTGCCTTCTTGTCAATGGCTCCAAAAGGACAGACATTGATCGTATTGTTAGGTGTATTGATCGCTGCCGGTGTATCCTTCTTGATTGCTAGCCCGATCATTAAGATGTCAGGTACAAAAGCATCTTTGGAAGAAGCCCAGGCACAGATGGGAGATATGAAAGCGGAAGCCAAAGGACAGGCGCCGAAAACAGCTATCTCCAATGTAGCCGATGCTAAGAAAATCGTATTCGCATGTGATGCAGGTATGGGATCGAGCGCCATGGGTGCAACGAAATTCCGTAACCGTTTGAAATCGATTCGTCCGGACATCACCGTAACGAATACTTCTGTAGATAACATTCCTGCTGACTGTGATATCGCCGTTGTGCAGACAATTCTGGTCGAACGTGCAGCGAAATCAGCACCGCAGGCTCAGCTGGTACAGATTGGAAACTTCCTGGCTGACCCGAACCTGGATAACTTGTTCATGCAGTTAAGTACAGGGGATGCGATGGTGGAAGCCGCTCCGGTTGAAGAAGAAAAAGCTTCAACGAAAATCGAAGGCGTATTAAAGCTGGAAGGTATTCGTCTGCAACAAAAAGCTTCATCAAAAGAAGAAGCCATTGAAATGGCAGGAAAAGCCTTAGTGGAATTAGGCTATGTCAATGATGATTATATCCAGGCTATGCAGGATCGTGAAAAACTGGTAACGACGTACATGGGCATGGGTCTGGCGATTCCTCATGGAACAACACATGACCCGGATGTAATCAAGAAAACAGGTATCGTTGTTCTTCAGTTCCCGGACGGTGTTCCATTCGGTGATGAAAAAGCGCAGCTGGTAATTGGTATTGCCGGTAAAGGCGGAGAACACATGGAAGTCCTGGCCAAAGTCGCAACGGCACTGGATGACCAAGCTGTTCTGGAAAAGATGAAGACGACAGATGATAAACAGTGGATGCTGGAAACTTTAAGTTAATTTAAATAGAAACACAGGCATCCGCCTGTGTTTCTGTGCAGATAGAAAGAAGGAGAAAAGAATGAAAACTGCAGTAATGTTTGGTGCCGGAAATATTGGCCGTGGCTTTATTGGTATGTTGTTAGCACAATCGGGTTATAAAGTGATCTTTGGTGATGTAAACCCGGTTATCATTGATCGTTTGGCACAGGACAAATCGTATACGGTTCATATTATGGACGTTGAAAAAGAAGATGTGCGCATTGAAAATGTGGACGGTATCCTTTCTACCGGCCAGGAAATCGTGGATGCGATTGCCCAGGCAGAAATCGTAACAACCGCTGTCGGACTGGTGATCCTGCCACGTATTGCCCCGGCAATGGCTGACGGAATCAAGGCCAGAAAAGAAGCCGGCTGTACAGAAGCATTGAATATCATTGCCTGTGAAAACGCGATCCGTGCCAGCTCCCAGTTAAAAGCGCATGTCTATAAGCTTTTAAGCGAAGAAGAACAGGCCTATGCTGACCAATATGTCGGATTCCCGGATTGCTCCGTAGACCGTATCGTTCCACCGGGAACCAACGAAATTCCAACGGATGTTGTTGTAGAGGCATACTATGAGTGGAATGTGGAAAAGGCTTCATTCAAAGGTGAGATCCCACAGATCAACGGTATGAACCTGGCTGACAATCTGGAAGCGTATATTGAAAGAAAACTGTTTACGTTAAATACCGGCCATTGTATTACAGCGTATTTAGGAAATCTGAAGGGCTTGGAAACCATCAAAGACGGTATCGAAAATGAAGAAATCTACGCCATTGTGCATAAAGCGATGGAACAGTCAGGTGCCGGTCTGGTAAAGAAACATGGATTTGATCCGGAAGCTCATGCAGCATACATTGAAAAGATCATCAAGCGTTTTAAGAACCCGTATTTACATGATGATGTAAAACGTGTCGGACGTGAACCACTACGTAAGCTGAGTGCGACGGACCGTTTGGTGAAACCAATGCAGACAGCCTTAAGCTTCGGCTTGCCGGTAGATCAGCTGATTGTTGGTATCGGCGCTGCTTTACATTATACGAATGAACAGGATCCGCAGGCTGTGGAATTACAAGCCAAGATTGCTGAAAAAGGTGTCATCGAAGCCTTCAAGGAAATCTCCGGTGTTGCAGATCCGAAAGTGTTAGAAGAAGTTCTGGCTGCTTATAATCAATTAGCTTAGTTTATGAAATCACCCATTTGGGTGATTTTTTATTGGCAGATACTTTATACAATGTGCTTAGGAGGTTTTGACTATGAAAAAACTATGCAGTGTTTTATTGATCTATTCCATGCTCCTAAGCGCTTGTGGTAACAGTTCACAACCGGAACAGCAGACAAAGGAAGACACAAAACAAGAACAGACGAAGCAAGAACAGACCAAACAAGAAGAGACCAAATCGGAAGAAGCGTCGACGGAAGCCCCGACAGGGGATGGAATCGTCAGTGAGGAACAAGTGCAAAAATCATATGTTTATTTTGATGACATCCTAGACCTGGATGTATATGAACAGACATATGAAGATATCCGTGATTACTTTGGCGTGGATGGCGTCTTTCAAAAAGAAGAATATAACGAGAGAATGGAATCTACGTATCGTTACTATGACTGGATTTCCGAAGACGATGATACACATTTTATCCATGTAAATTTCCGTAAGAAAGACGGAGAAGATACATATAAAGTCAGTGCCTTTAACACCAGCGGATTTACCGCGGATGAAGCCAGAGAAAAGTATTTGGAACAATTACAGGCAGAAGCTGAATAAGTCCTCTTTTTTCATACCTCACAATCCTGTGAGGTTTTTTAGTGCTCGAATTTGAACAGGCTAAACAGATTCTAGCAGCAGGCATATGGTTATGATGGTCACGTCGATGAAGAGTGAGTAAACTAAATAAAACTGGATGGACATAATGATAGAACTAACAAAGAATACAGATTGATTCTGTGATTGCTATGAGCAGTGGGTTCATCTATACAAAGAAAGCCCATAAGAAAGGTAACATTGGACAAATACTTGATGACACAGAAGTAGATACAGAAATTAATACCCAATGTTAAACTATGTGAAAGGACACGGATTACGTATCAAAAAAACTAAATGATTATGCACGGATGCATGAACGCCAGACAACCATGGATTTCCATCATCAATTAACAGAGCTCTCCTAGATGCAGTGGATGAAGGTCTGATTGAAAGAGATGCTATTAGGAAAGTGATCATTAAAGTGAAAGATGCGAAAAAAATAAATAATACTTAAATCAAACTGAATCAATCAACCAGACATGGGACTATAAAGGACATGGAGGATTTCTTCCGACAAAAAATCGATCTTCTGTAAGGAAAGTATAAATAGATTGGCAGACGGTCGCTCAATTTTCAGAACTTGTTAAATCTGTGCCGGAAGATCAACCTATATTTGTCAATGAAAAGAAAGTATATAATTCAACAGTTAATAATGTGTTAAAGAGACATTGTATATCTGCAAATGTTTCGAATCTAAATCTGCACTAAGCTAAAAAGCATCATGTAACGCGCTGGATGGGAGCTTTGATTTTGATCAAGATTTGTATACAATAAAATTAAATGAGAGGAAGCAACGTATGAAACAAATCACTTTAGGAAAAACAGGGATCTGTGTACCTCAAAACGGATTTGGGGCTTTACCGATCCAGAGAGTGAGCTTGGGAAAAGCCGTAGACTTATTAAGAAATGCATATCAGGGTGGCATGCGTTTCTTTGATACAGCCCGGGCTTACAGCGACAGTGAAGAAAAGATCGGGGCTGCCTTTGGAAACGGATGGCTGGATCGTTCGGATGTCATCCTGACCACGAAAACAGCGGCGAAAACGCCGGAACAGTTCTGGAAGGACCTGGAGACATCCTTGCAGAATCTGAAGACCGATTATATTGATGTTTATCAGTTCCACCTGATGCAGCAATGCTGGAAACCAGGCGATGGAACGGGTATGTATGAATGTATGGTGGAAGCCAAGAAACAAGGAAAGATCCGCCATATCGGTGGTACGGCACATAAGCTCGGTATTGCCAGGGAACTGGCGGAATCCGGGTTGTATGAAACGGTACAGTATCCGATCAGTTATTTAGCCTCCGAAAAAGAGCTGGATCTGATCCGGTTATGTCAGAGAGAAAATGTCGGATTTATCTGTATGAAAGGATTGGCCGGTGGTTTGATTACCAACTCCAAAGCGGCGATGGCCTTTGTGAACCAGTTTGATGGCACCGTACCGATCTGGGGGATCCAGCGCCAGAAAGAACTGGATGAATGGCTGTCGTATATGCACGATACCCCGGTGATGGACCAGGAAATTACCGATTTTATCCAGAAGGAACAAAAGGAACTGCAAGGGGAATTTTGCCGTGGCTGCGGATATTGCATGCCATGTACAGTCGGTATCCAGATCAATCAATGCAACCGGATGTCTTTGATGCTGCGCCGGGCCCCAAGCCAGGCATGGCTCAACGAATACTGGCAGAAGGAAATGGCAAAGATCGATACATGCATTGACTGTAAAGCATGTATATCGAAATGCCCGTATGAACTGGATATTCCGAATCTGTTAAAGAAAAATCTGGCCGATTACCGAAATGTGCTGGCCGGAAAGACCACTGTCAATCAGTAAAGAGATGTCAAACATCTCTTTTTTTATGTTAATAAATACAAACAAAATGTAAAAAATATTTGACATCTAGATGAGAATCATTTACATTGTAATTAGAAAGAGAGATGAGTGAAATGAGTGCAAGACAAATAGGATTTATTGCTGGTTTGATCGTTTTGTTGGGAATCGTGGTTATTTGTGCAATCATAAAGAAATCTTCATTGAAAGGGGAATATGACGAAAGACAGGAACTGATCCGAGGACGTGGATATAAGTATGCGTTGTTAACGGTAATGGTTTTCAATGCCATTTGTTTGATCTTCGGTGTGGAGGGCCAGGTTCCGTATTTTAGCTGGGATTATCTGACGCTGGTTTCTATTATGCTGGGGACGCTTGTCTTTGGGGTATACAGTATCCTGCATGATGCGTTTATTGGATTGAATAACAATGTAAGATCATTTGTTGTATTGTTTGCTGCCTGTATCATAGCCAATCTGTTTGGTGGGATCCATCATTTGCAGCAGGGATTGTTGGAAAATGGACAGGTTACCTTTGCGACAGGCTCGAATTTGACCTTGTCTGTAGGCTTTGTCATCTTGTTGATTACGATTTTGGTTCAGCATTTTTCTTCCCGAGAGGATTAATATGAAGAACCTTCGATTAAAAGCAGCACGGGCGGGTATGGATTTGTCGCAGCAGCAGTTAGCCGATAAGGTTGGGGTATCTCGCCAGACGATCAGTGCGATTGAAAAAGGGGATTATAATCCCACCATCAACCTTTGTATTTCAATCTGCAAAGTATTGGGAAAGACATTGGATGAATTATTCTGGGTAGAATGACAAAACCATGGAAGCTGACAAGACTTCCATGGTTTTTTGTATGCATCATATATTTCAAATAAAGATTATTTGTTTTTGAAATAGACATAAGCTATTAAAATTTATAAAATATTAATAAAGTTATAAAAACATATAAAAAAAATATAAAGTTATAAAATGAGGAGAATACATATGAATCCATTTAATCCGAGTTTTGGGCGCATCCCAGAACTGTTTCTTGATCGAAAACCGCAGATACAATACATATGTCAGGAACTGAACAATCGAAACAGTCCTTATCATACATCTTTGATTTATGGTGTACGAGGCTGTGGGAAAACCGTATTTATGACAGACCTGGGAAATGAGATGAGCAAAGAGAAAGACTGGCTTGTAAGTACCATTCCGGTAACAGAGCATATGATATCCGATTTGATCAGCGTGATATATATGCGTTCTCCATTAAGCATCCGAAAAGCGTTAGATCATATGGAAGGTATTTCTTTTTCAGCTTTTGGACTTCAAGTGAAGTACAAAGATGCAAAGGAGCACATGAGCTATCAGACCCTTCTATATGAAGTATTAAACATTTTAAAAAAGAAGAATAAAAAGTTATTGATCCTGGTTGACGAGGTGACAAATATTCCGGCAATGCGAGAATTTGCGTCTCTTTATCAGCTATTGGTACGGGATGGTTATGAAATATCTCTGATTATGACAGGACTGCCTCATCAAGTATCGGAGCTTCAAAAGAATCCGGTTCTGACCTTTTTGTTGCGGAGCGCTCGCATAGAAATCGACCCGATCGATCTGAATACGATTCGATATAGTTATGAGACGACGTTTCTTAAAGCTGGAAAACAGCTTGATCCACAAACGCTTCTGCAAATGACAAAAATGACGAAAGGGTATGCCTATGCATTCCAGCTTCTGGGCTATCTGATCTGGAACCAGACAGAAGGAATTTCCGTTATTACGGACGATGTGATAAGTTCTGTGATTCCTCGGTATCAGCTGGAACTGTTCAGAAACTCCTATACGAAAATATTTGAAGATCTTTCAGAAAAAGACAGGGAGTTTCTTTTTGCGATGGCCCAGCTTGGAAATGATTTTATCAAAATGCAGGATATAAACAAAAAACTACATAAGAGCAGTGGGTATACTTCTGTCTATCGCCGACGACTTTTGGATGCACAGATCGTACGATCTCGCTCATATGGAACTCTAACTTTTAATTTACCATATTTCAGAGAGTATATTATACAGACAAAAGAATTGTTCTATGATGCATCTGTCTATTAGAGGGATATGGTAAAATAGAGAAACACAGAACAGGAAAGGAGGAATCTTACATGAAAGATACGATATATATCACCGGGCATAAACAGCCGGATACCGATTCGATTGCCTCTGCCATCAGTTATGCGTATCTGAAACAGAAACAAGGATTTGATTGTGTTCCTTGCCGATTGGGAGAGCTGAATGATGAAACAAAGTATCTACTGAATCGTTTTGGCTTTGAATCTCCTCATTATCTGAAAGATGCTCGCGTAAAGATCAAAGATATTGAACTGGATCCTCCATATCATGTAGAAACAGACGCAACCATCTATGAGGCTTTACAAAAGATGAGAGAAATGAATCTATCTTATTGTGCCGTCACAGATCCAAAGAATGTGCTCAAGGGAATCATCACTACACATGATATTGCCAAGATCGGATTGGATGATACCTCTTTGGGAATTGATTTGTTGAAAAAAACACGGCCGGAAGATATCTGTAAAACCATTGACGGAACGATGATATATACGGATGAAAAGGTTCATCTGAACGGAAAAGTATCGATTGTTGCGATTACGCGTACGAAGATCGATCATTATGAGATTCGGGATCGGATCGTGATTATCGGGGATGACCCGGATGTACAAAAACAGCTGATCAAAAACGGTGCCGGTATGTTAATTGCGGTATGGACAAAGGAAATTGATGAAAAAGTCATCAAAACGGCACAGAAGTATCATTGTCCTATTATCATCAGTGGCTATGGTTCTATGAATACATCTCGGTATCTGTACTTTGCACCGCAGGTACAGTATCTTATGAAACAAGAGGTTGTGGCCTTTAACCATCACCAGCTGGCTGAGGATGTCGGACGCGCTATGACCAAGACAAGATATCGGGCGTATCCGGTATTGGATGATGAACAGAAGCTGATTGGCTATACTTCCCGGTATCATATTATGTCCGCCCGTAATAAAAAGATCATTCTGGTGGATCACAATGAGTTTTCTCAATCTGTTCGTGCTATTGAAAAAGCCGAGGTACTGGAGGTGCTGGATCATCATCGCATCCGGGATTTTTCTACGACCAGACCGGTGGCGTTCCGAAATGAGATCGTAGGCAGTACAGCGACCATTATTACCGATATGTTTCAGGAACGGCAGATCCCTATTCCAAAGAATATGGCGGGCTTGCTGCTGGGAGCTGTTTTGTCGGATACCTTGAAATTCCAGTCACCGACCACAACCCAGAAGGATATTTTTATGGCAAATATACTGGCGCAGATCGCCCAGCTGGATATCGATACATTTGCGCATGATATGTTTGAGATCAGTACCAATATATCGGGAAAGGAAATGCTGGATATTATAAAGACAGATATGAAAACGTTTGATATCAATGATAGGAAGGTATTGGTTTCCCAGGTACTGATCTATGATTTCAATGGCGTTGATGCACGGACGCATGAGATACAAATTGCGATGGAGCAAATACTCAATCGAAATGATGCACAGACATTGGTAGTATGCTTTACCAGCATCACTGCCGGCGGTTCAAAGTTTTATGTGCATGGAGAGAACCGTGACTGGGTACGTCAGGCATTCCCGGAAGGGATCCAACAAGGGATCCTCTCTCGCAAGAATCAGATCATTCCAATATTGACAGAAACGTATGAAAGACACGAATAAGGCCGAAAACCGGCCTTATTTTACATAGGTAACTTTATTTCCTTTTCGTTTTAAAGGAGTTCGATTTAATGGATCGGCATACCCGAGAGCCATAGCTCCATACACTCTTTCTGTTTGATCGAGCCCTAGTGAATGCAGGTACTCCGTTATAATCGGATTTTCATTTAACCATTTCAATTGATTGATCCAGCAGCTGCCCAGATCAAGGGCATTGGCCATGATCATCATGTTTTCCAAAGCACAGGCACAGTCTGCAATATTATTTCCATAGTCGATCTGATTGGCTGTCAAGATCAGTACCGGAGCATGATATTGAAAAACATAATTGCCGCTTTTCGAAGCTTCAATGGAATGAACCATCGATCGGTACATACCTGGGACCACCTCCATTTTCGCAAATTCCTGCTGTACCAGTTGAATCAGCGTTTCCATGACTTCCGGATTGGTAATCACCATAAAATGGGTTGTCTGACTGTTGCCACCGCTGGGCGCATACCGACCGGCATCTAGAACTTGTTGAAGCTTTTCATCTTCTACGCTTTTATTTAAATAATTTCGTGTACTTCGACGGGTACGAATGATGTTCAAAGTGTTCATAACGTTACCTCTTTTCTATATTAACCATCGCATGGATAGGCATATAATTCAAGGGGTGATTAAATATTTACGTTCTGCATGTCTTTCTTTTTGACTTATGATAGAATGACGGATGGAGAGGACGAGAGCTATGATACAAGATATTTATCCACATCGGTTCCATAACGAATTCAAACAGGTGGAAGCGTTGGATACCGATACAGTGTTTGTGTTTTATCGAGGGAAAGTACTGGCACGCCGAGAAGGGAATACATTGAGCTGCCCTTGTCGAAAAGAGATTTCATCTGCGGTACAATTTGTGTTTACCATTGATGAAAAAGCATACTTTATTTCAGATCGATCCCAGGATCTGGAAGGATACGAATGGGTGGATATGCGCACCGTACGCCGAAGCAAGCCAAAGGTTCTGATGTTTGCAATCGAGACGGCCTTGCATCTGAAGGGGTGGTATGACAAGAATAGATTCTGCGGTCATTGCGGTCGGCCGATGGAAAAGTCAGACACCGAACGCGCCATGGTGTGTCCACATTGCCATAATACCGTCTATCCGACAATTGCGCCTGCAGTGATTGTCGGTGTGATCCACAAGGATGCCATTTTAATGACACGTTATGCTGACCGCAACTATAAACATTATGCCCTGGTGGCCGGATTCTGTGAAATCGGGGAAACCCCGGAGCAGACCGTAAAGCGGGAAGTCATGGAGGAAACGGGTGTCAAGGTGAAGGATATCCGGTATTATAAGAGCCAGCCGTGGGGATTTGCGTCAAACCTGTTGTTAGGGTTTTTTGCCCGTCTGGATGGGGATGATCAAATCACGTTGGATCGACAGGAGCTGAGCGAAGCCCGGTTTGTGAAAAGAGAAGACATTGATGTGGACTGGGATGATGTCAGCTTAACCAATGAGATGATCATACAGTTTAAACAAGGAAAGACAGAATCGTTATGATTCTGTCTTTTTTAATCGTCGGAGCTCCCGCGCTGTCGGTTGATCGATATACAGGTAATCGATCAATCCGTGTTTGGCGGCTATGTAAGCAGGAAATGCTTTTTCCTTTCCGGTAACGGGAACCAGCTTTAATGGAATGCTTCGGATCGTTTCCAAAGGAACGGAAAGTGTGCGGGCATCTTGGGAAAGATCGGCAATCTGGCCATGGATATCAATAAAGTGGGAACAGATATCAACGGAAGAAGCTTTGGCAAGCTGCCGGTATTGTTCCTGGGAAAAATAGCCAAGCTGATACATGATGGACTGGGTATCAAAAATACCCAGGGAGTAGATGGCAATGTCACATTGATCGGCAAGCCCTCGGATCTGCTGATAAGAGGAATCCGCCTGAATGGCTTGTGCAATTTCTTTCGTGTCCACCATGGCCGGGGCTGGAAACAAATAGCCCTGCGCATTCAAGTGCTCGCTGAAATTTTGGATGATCTGATAGGCTCTGGCATCATACAGGATCCTGGACAAGGATCCGTTCATTTGGAATACAGTCAGCTTTTTATCCTTTACCGCGGGTAAAAGACGGGAAAGAGCCATTGTCGTTTTTCCCCATCCAACGCCGATAATAGCCCCATCTTTGACTAGATGAGGCAGATCGTTGGCTAAGGATTGACAGACATCTCGTAGAATGACTTCCGGACTGCCTACAACATCCGGCAGAATGGTCACCTTTTTTAACGGAAACAGATCCATCAGATCTTGTTCCAGCTCGGTAAAGGTATGGGAGGGTTCCACGATGGAGATTTTAACCATGCCCATATCCGAGGCCAGTTTCAAAAGCCGGCTGACGGTTGATTTGGATAGGTGTTCTTTCTTTCCGATTTCCAGCTGGCTCATACCAAGTTCATAGTGAAGCTTTGCGACCCGCAGGATCTGGTTGATACGATATTGATCCATTTGTCCCCTTTTCATACTTTCATATTAACAAGAAAGCCCCTTTAGTCAAGGCATTATTTTCATGAATATGAAATAATTCCCAATATGTTGGAATATTCCAATCTGCGGTTGACAAGCTCTTTTTGTCTTTTTATAGTAAAGATGTAAACTAAAGGAGGAAATAAACTATGAGTGTTATCACATTTATCGGAGCCGGTGTTATGGCATCTGCTTTGACTTTCCCGACTTTTGAAAACGGACATGAGATCCGTCTGGTGGGTACGCCGCTGGATCGAGAGATCATCGATGAATTAAAAAAATCCAATTATCATTTAAATTTAAAAAGAACATTGCATGACGGCATCAAATATTATCAGGTAGAAGATATGGAAAAGGCGATTGAAGGAGCCGATGCTATTTTAGGTGGTGTTTCCAGTTTTGGCGTAGACTGGTTTGCTGAAGAAGTCCTGCCAAAGATTCCTCGTGAGATTCCTTTAATTACAGTTACGAAAGGAATGATCGACCAGGAAGACGGAACGATGCTGACCTATCCTGAATTCTGGGAATCGTGCCCGGGTGGGCAGGGCTTGTCCTTCAATGCCATCGGCGGTCCTTGCACCAGTTATGAATTGGCAGACAAAGACCACAGTGCGGTAGCGTTCTGCGGTCGTGATATGAAAACATTAAGGTTCTTAAAAGACTTGTTTGAGGCTCCATATTATCATGTCAGCCTATCCACAGATGTTGTGGGGGTTGAATGTTCAGTGGCCTTAAAAAATGCATATGCTCTCGGTGTTACTTTGGCTGTCGGCTTGGCTGAAAAACGCGAAGGAGAAGGAGCAATCCATTATAATTCACAAGCCGCCTTATTCGGTCAAGGTGTAAAAGAAATGCGGAAACTACTGGATCTGGTCGGAGGCCATCCGGATAATATCGTCTATGGAGCCGGTGATCTCTATGTTACAGTCTTCGGAGGAAGAACACGTCGCATTGGTACCTTGTTAGGTCGTGGCTTATCTTTTGATGAAGCCATGGAGACATTAAAAGGGGTAACACTGGAATCCATCGTTATCTCCACACGCATGGCCAGAGCCGTAAAGAAACTGGATGCTGCCGGAAAATTAAAGAAAGAAGAATTCCCGTTATTGATGCATGTAGACCAGATCATCAACGAAGGAAAAGAAGTTGATATTCCATGGAAGGCTTTCGAAGAGGAATATAACGCATAAGAAATCAATGAAAAAAGATGGTCTTGTATAGAGAACAATTGATACTGTTGTTCTCTATTTTTACAAATGCGATAATGAAAAGAATGATATTCAAGAAAATATGTATAAGTGAATTGAAGAAGACTATTTATTCTTGAAAACTCTATTATTTATAGTACATTTAAGTTGAAATGAAACGAAAAGGAGAGTGTGCATGAACGTAGAAGAATTAAAAAAACATGCGAATCATGTCCGCCAGAACATCCTGCGGGCAGTGTATTCAGCACAGAGCGGACATCCGGGAGGCAGCTTGTCAGCAGCGGATGTGATGACGTATTTGTATCTGGAGGTCATGGATATCAATGAAGACAATGTGGACAGTCTGGACCGTGACCGCTTCGTATTGAGCAAGGGGCATGTGACCCCGGCCATGTACAGCGTGCTGCTGGAGGCAGGACTGCTGAAGGAAGCCGATATCACGACATTCCGTAAGTTCAAGAGCCCGCTGCAGGGACATCCGAACATGAACTATGTAGCCGGCGTGGATATGTCGACAGGATCGCTGGGACAGGGGATCTCGACAGCGGTCGGCATGGCGATCGCCAACAAGCTGGACAAGAACGGACACCGTATCTTCACACTGCTGGGAGACGGCGAATGCCAGGAAGGCGAAGTATGGGAGGCAGCGATGGCCGCTGCGCACTATGAGCTGGACAACCTGGTAGTGATGGTGGACTGCAACCATCTGCAGATCGACGGCAAGGTAGAGAACGTCATGAACGTCTATCCGCTGGACAAGAAGTTCGAGGCGTTCGGATTCGACGTGATCAAGGCCAACGGGCATGATTTCGATGCGATCAAGGCAGCGTTCGACTATGCGGTATCGGTAAGGAGAAAACCGGCATGCATCCTGTGGAACACGGTGAAAGGAAAAGGCGTATCGTTCATGGAGGACCAGGCAGGATGGCACGGAAGTGCACCGAAGGAAGAGCAGTATAAACAGGCGATGGCAGAACTGGGAGGAAAAGCATAATGGCAAAACAGGCGACAAGAGCAGCGTACGGGGAAGCGCTGGCGGAACTGGTACAGGCAAATGAGAATGTCGTAGTGCTGGATGCAGACCTGGCAGGATCGACACAGACAGCGAAGGCCAGAGCGGTGTGTCCGGAAAGACATTTCGACATGGGTATCGCGGAGAGCAACATGGCAGCGGTGGCAGCCGGACTGGCAGCCAGCGGAAAGATCGCGTATTTTTCAACGTTTGCGGTCTTTGCGGCAGGAAGAGCGTTCGACCAGGTGCGCAACAGCATCTGCTATCCGAACCTGAACGTAAAGATATGTGCCACACATGCGGGGATCACGGTCGGAGAAGACGGCGCATCGCATGAGAGCGTAGAGGATATCGCGCTGATGCGGGCGGTACCGAACATGAAGGTATTCCAGCCGTGTGACGGTGTAGAGGCCAAGGCGATCGTAAAAGCGGTAGCCGATATCGAAGGGCCGTGCTTCGTAAGATTAGGAAGGCTGGCCGTGGAGACGATCAATGATCCGGAGACCTACAAGTATGAATATGGAAAAGGGATCGTGATGCAGGAAGGCAGCAAGGTAGCGCTGGTAGCGACAGGAATGATGGTACAGGAAGCGCTGGAAGCAGCCAAGGAACTGGATTTCGAACCGACGGTGGTCAATATCAATACGATCAAGCCGATCGATGCCGAGCTGATCAAGAAGCTGGCGAAGACCCACGATGCGATCGTGACGATCGAGGAGCACAGTGTGATCGGCGGACTGGGCGGCGCTGTAGCGGAAGTGCTGGCACCGGAGAAGGAACGCTGTCCGCAGTATATGATCGGAATGCAGGATCAGTTCGGACAGTCAGGTACACCGGCTGAACTGCTGGATCACTATGGACTGAACGCAAAACATATTGCGGAATT
>DGUK01000003.1 GCA_002394635.1 Faecalitalea sp. UBA4312 | reverse complement strand
AGACGTTTTACACGTTTCTGGATAGTACGGAAGTTTGTTAACAATCCACCTAACCAACGTTTGTTAACATAGAAAGATCCAGAACGCAAAGCTTGTTCTTCAATAATGTCGGCAGCTTGTTTTTTTGTTCCGACAAACAACACTTTTCCACCACGTTCAGAGATAGCACGTAATTCCTGGTATGCTTCATCGATCTCTTCTAATGTTTTGTTCAAGTCTACAATGTAAACTCCATTACGACTGGTATAGATGTATGGTTTCATCTTAGGGTTCCAGCGGCGAGTCTGATGACCAAAGTGGACACCATTCTCCAATAATTTTTTCATTGATACAATTTTTTCTGACATATTTGTCCTACCTTTCCGTTACTCCTCCATCATTTCAAACGAATGCAACACGAATACCGTGCACGGGCATCCGAATCCATGATGTGTGTATTTGCGCGTACCCACGCCGATATATTATAACAAGTCAAAGTACTGAATGCAATAAAAAATAGATAACTAAAATCAAGCCATAGTTTGTGATTTTAAAAAAATTAGGTTCGGTTCTCTGTTTCGAATGGCAAACCCACGACGAAAACAGGATAAATCTCTCCTAATTTTTTATTTATTGGGTTATATTGTTCTCAGGAACGGTACATTTCACCGCTCTGAGACAGCGCATAGATGATCGACAACAGCTTATGCGCTGCAGCGATATTGGCAGCTTTGGTCTTCAATGGGTGGTTAGCCTGCTGCCTTTTCTTTTTATTGAATTCGTAGATCATATCCTGTTTTTTCAGCCGGTAATTGCACGCTGCCCCAAGGTACAAAAGACATCGCAGGTGTCTGTTTCCCCTTTTGGATATGCGCAGATGCTTTCCATCCACATCGCCCGACTGGCTGATGTATGGATTTAATCCCGCAAAGGCTGCCAGCTGCCGTCTGTTATTGAACCGCGTCATATCGCCAAGTTCTGCAATGAGCCTTGCCGCCAGATTCTTTCCGATTCCCACGATGGATGCGACGCATTCAAAAAGCTCTTAAAAGAGCCTGATGTTCTTATTCAACACCAACGATATACGTCACCACAGCCGCAGCCATAAAGCCGATCAAACAGGCAGCGATCCCGTTGATGAAATTAAATGTGCTTCCACCCATATAGTTAAGAAATGTCAGAAAACTGGCAACGGGCAAGAAGTTATAAGCGGTCAAATGGACAACCGCTCCATAACCGGCTCCCACAGCTCCACCGGCCATCAAGCCGATCAAAGGCTTTTTGTACCGGAAGCCGATGCCGTAGACACCCGGTTCGGTCACAGCTCCGATCAGCTGCGCGATGATATAGCCGACACATAAGGATTTCTCTTCTGCATTCTTTAATCGCAGCAAGGCCCCCAGACACATACCGCCCACCGCAAAGGAACTAGCACCAATGGCACAGGTAATGATGTTTTCGTGGCCGGTACCGGCTAAGATCATATATATAGATGAAATAAACAGCCAATGCAGTCCACCGATGACAATAAACTGCCACAAAGCACCCAGGGCAATAATACTCAAAAACGCAATCACTCCCCCGGCATTGCCCAAGCGCAGCATGATCGTACAAAGACCATTTCCGAGAATCTGACCTAATGGGCCTAGCAGACATAAGGCTATCGGCAGCATGACGACCATTGTCAAAAATGGTGCAAATACCATTTCCACGGATGATGGCAGGATCTTTTTAAAAAAACGCTCAATATAAGATAAGACCCAAACAGATAACAGCGCTGGTAAAATGGTTCCAGAATAGTTTTGCAGGATCATAGGGATGCCGTACACAGTCATCGAATAACCCTTTTCTACAATTTCAATCAACGTCGGATGGATCAATACAGCACCCATGAACATTCCCAGGACAGGCGTAGCATGAAATTTTTTTGCGGCGGTATATCCAACCACGACCGGAAAGAAATAGAAACCCGCATCTCCGACAAAGGTAAATAATGTATACAGATTATCTTTCTCTGGAAGGATATTCAACATTTGCGGACCAAGAACCGATAAAACCGTTTTAAACATAGCAGCGGCCATCAACATCGGGATCAATGGCATCAGAACGCTGGAAAATGTGTCCAGTATTGCCTGTCCGATGAATTTTGGTGTCCATTTTCTCCTTTGATGAAATGCTACATCCAGCTCTTGGTATAAAGCTTGATTATCTTTGGCTATGATCTGTATCCAATGATCTTCGAGCGCGACCTGATGCCCTTCATGCCGTAAGGATTCCAGGTCAATTTTAGCCGGATCTTTTACTTCAATATCAATCGTAAACGGATGGTAACAAATCCGCAGGATGTTTTCTCTGTCTCCAAAAAACTCTAACATAAGATGCTCCTTCATTCATACAGCAATATTTTACATCACATTAAATAAAAATACAGTCCTATCCGACTGTATTTTTCTTCGCAAACGGATGCGCATTTTGATACGCTTCCTGTAACTTTTTACTGGATACATGAGTATAGATCTGTGTTGTAGACAAAGAAGAGTGGCCCAGCAGCTCCTGTACAATACGGATATCCGCTCCATTATCCAGAAGATGGGTCGCAAAGCTATGTCGCAGCATATGTGGATGCAGCTTCATTGGCATATCAATCTGCGTCCCCTGCTTTTCCATCACATATTGAATGCCCCGGCTGGTCAACCCTTTTCCTCTCAGATTGACAAAGACATGATCATCGGTGGCATATTTAGCCCAGTATGTTTGCCGGTAAACCATCAGTTGTTTTTCAAATCCTTTAAAAAATGGAACCAGGCGCTCCTTGTCCCCTTTACCGACGATACGTACGATCCGCTGCTCCAACGAAATCTGTGACCATGTCAGATTGGTCACTTCACTGACACGCAGACCACAGGCATACATCATGGTAAACATTGTTTTATCACGGATCCCCGTATCCTTAGTGGTATCAAAGGAATTCAAAAAATACTTCACTTCGTCCACAAAAAGAAAATCCGGAATTTTTCGACGGTTTTTAGGCGAACGGATGGATTCCATCGGATTAATACCAATACCGATATATTCATTCAGATACCGATAGAACGAACGATATGTGCTCAGCTTACGAGCAATGGTGGCATCCTTTACTCCGTTTTCCATCCTATATTCCGCCAGAAAGCTAAGAATCATCAACCGATCTACATCTTCAAAGGATTCTACACCCTGCGACTGTAGAAAATCCCGAAGCTGACATAGATCTCTTCGGTACGAATCCACCGTCTGCTCAGACTGGGAATGCTGGCGATATACATATTTTAAAAACCGTTCAATCAGTTCATTCATAGCAATGCCTCAATTTCATCAATGCGGGCTATTGCCTGCTGGGCTATTTTTTCTTTCCGCTGATATTTCTTACATTTCTCTTCCAGACGCACAATTCCAAAATTGGCATTCATCGGCTGAAAGTGTTTCGGATCACAATGTGTTATATAGTAAGCCTGGCTGCCCATAATACATGTATTTCCAAAGCAGATCGGCTCTTTACCCTGCATATACAATGCCATATTGATTCCGGCAATCATCCCACTGGCACAGGATTCCACATAACCTTCCACACCGGTAATCTGTCCGGCAAAAAACAGATCCTCTCTTTTTTTTGTCTGGTAGGTTTCCAACAAAGCCACAGGACTGCAAATAAAAGAATTTCGATGCATGACGCCATATCGCGTGATGTTAGCATGTTCCAGTCCGGGAATCATGCGAAATACTCGTCTTTGTTCGGGCCATGTCAAATGTGTTTGAAAACCGACAATATTGTAAAGAGAGGCTGCCACATTATCCTGACGCAGCTGTACCACCGCTACCGGATGATGTGTCTCATCTTTAGCAAGCCCTACCGGCTTTAAAGGACCGAACAACAAAGTCTTTTTTCCTCTTCGAGCCATTTCTTCAATTGGCATACATCCCTCAAAATACGTTTGTTCAAAATCATGCATCTTAGCACATTCAGCAGAAACCAGTGCTTCATAGAACCGATCAAACTGCTCCTGATCCATCGCACAATTAATATAGCTGGCTTCGCCTTTATCATATCTGGATTTAAAATACGCTTTGGTAAAATCAATGGAATCTTTTTCTATGATCGGTGCTGCCGCATCATAAAAATGCAAAGCTTCGCTCTCTAAAAAGGAGCGGATGTCCGCAGCCAAAGCATCACTGACCAAAGGCCCGGCTGCTATGATACAAGGCCCCTTTGGAATCTCTGTCACTTCCTGATGGCTGATACGGATCATCGGATGATCTGACAATGTATCTGTGATCATTTTAGAAAAAGCATGACGATCGACGGCTAGTGCGCTGCCAGCCGGCACTGCATTCTGGTCCGCTGCTTTCATGATCAAAGAGTCCAAATGTCGGAGCTCTTCTTTCAGGATCCCCACCGCATTGTTCATCGAATTGGAACGCAAGGAATTGGAACAAACCAGTTCTGCAAATTGATCCGTATGAAAAGCAGCCGGATATTTCGTCGGCCGCATTTCAATCAGATGAACTCGTATATTTCGTTTTGCTAACTGGAAGGCCGCCTCGCTTCCGGCAAGACCGGCCCCAATAACAGTTACTTCTTTCATATTACTTATCCTTTTTTTTCGGTTCTTTTTTAATGTATCTGCATTTCGGATAATTAGAACATCCAACAAACGTTGTGCCGTAACGACTCTTCCGACGAACCAGTTCATGACCGCATTCCGGACAGATCTCCCCGGTCGGTTCCGGTTTGGCTTTCGGTTTCAATGATTCAATCGTCTTACACTTCGGATAATTGCTGCATGCCCAGAACTGTCCAAAACGACCTTTCTTGATCACCATCTTACTTCCACAGTTTGGACATATCTTCTCTTCCAAACCTTCCTGCTGCGGCTGTTCCATGTTTTCAGTATACTTACACTCCGGAAAATTGATACACGAAATAAACTTTCCGTACTTGCCGTTTCGGTAAACCAGTTCTCCTCCACAGTTCGGACAGGCTTTTCCTACCTTTTCAAATTCCTGCTTAGGCATTTTATCATAGGCATCTTCCACCAGTGGTGCAAACTGGTCATAGAAGGTATGCAGATATTCAATATTGTTGATTTGTCCTTCCGCAATCTCATCCAGCGTTTTTTCCATCCCTGCAGTATACTCTACATTGATGACACCGGAAAAATATTGCTGCAGTTTTTCATCGGTCAAAATACCTTGTTCCGTCGGAAAGAAGACTTTGGTTTTTGTATTCTCCCCGGCTTTTTCCAGTTTGGCATAACCGCGTTTCTGCAACGTATCAATGATACTGGCGTACGTACTTGGACGGCCGATCGATTTTTCTTCCAGCTCTTTGATCAGTCTGGCTTCAGTATAACGGGCCGGAGGTTCGGTAAAATGCTGTTTGCCTTCAACCTGTACTCCTTCCAGCACTTCATTTTCTTCTAAGGCCGGTAACAGCTCATCGTTGTTTTTCTCATATTTCGAATACACTTTCGTATAACCGTCAAAGGTCATAATCTGTCCGCTGGCCCGGAACAAACAACCATCATTGGTGATTTCCACTGTGGTTACATCAAAGACCGCATCCTTCATCAAGCTAGCCAGTGTTCTTGCGTAGATCATCTCATACAATCGATATTCTTCCCTTGTCAGGTATTCCTTCACCGATTCCGGTGTCCTTGTGATATTTGTCGGTCGAATCGCTTCATGAGCATCTTGTGCGTTTTCACTGTTCTTCTGACGTACACGACCGACATATTCCTTCGAATATGTTTTCTCAATGTACTCCTGGGCATCCTTGGTAAAGACCGGTGACAAACGAGTTGAATCGGTACGCATATAAGAAATCAGACCTTCCATCTGTCCGCCTAAATTGATACCTTCATACAGTTTCTGCGCCACAGACATGGTACGACGAGCCCCCATTGACAGTTTTGTACTTGCTTCCTGCTGCAATGTAGATGTAGTAAAGGGCATCCGTGGCTGCTTTTTACGTGCCTTTTTCGTTAATGATGACACGACAAAGGGCTGTGTGCAGCGTGCAATGATCGCATCAGACTCTTCTTTATTCTTGATCTTCGGTTTTTTCCCGTCTACTTTAACCAGCTGGGCATCAAAACTTTTTCTTCCCTTTGTAACATGAGCATGAATGCTCCAGTACTCCTCCGCTTTAAACTTTTTGATCTCATTTTCTCTTTCAACAATCAGACGCAAGGCAACAGACTGTACACGGCCTGCCGATTTTGAATGAATCTTTTTTTGCAGAAGCTTGGATAACTTAAAACCGATGATACGGTCCAGCATACGACGCGTTTCCTGTGAACGGACTAAATCCATATCGATATGCGTTGGATGCGCCAGCGCATCTGTTACCGCCTGTTTTGTGACTTCATGAAAAACAATGCGATTTGTAGTATCTATATCCAGATCCAGAACACGTGCTAAATGCCAGGCAATGGCCTCTCCTTCGCGGTCCGGATCGCTGGCCAGATAAACATCCTGTGCCTTAGATACATCGGTCTTAAGTGATTTTACGACATCTTTTTTATCTTTACTGATGGTGTAGGTTGGTTCAAAATCATGATCTATATCAATTCCCAGCCCTTCTTTTCCTCTAGTGGCCAGATCACAGACATGGCCCTTGCTGGAAACAACTTTGTATTCTTTACCTAAATATTTTTCGATCGTTTTTGATTTGGAAGGTGACTCAACGATCACTAAATGCTTTTTCATCTTTTTCCCCCATTCGGATTCTATCAAACATGAAAAGTTCCGATTTGTCAACTCAAGGAAATATTTTTTTTAATTCTTCCCGATTGCTCACAATATTGGCACCCTGCTCGATCAGATGGTTACAACCCGGATATGCATCGTTTTCAAATGCGGTCGGCAGACAATACACAGGAACGCCCAATTCATTGCACGCATTGACAGTCAGCATCGTTCCGCTGCGACACGTAGCTTCGATAACGATCAAAGCATCGATACAACCGGCAATCAATCGATTGCGCCAGGGAAAGTGATGACGCAGCGGGGCCGTGGATCCGGGATATTCACTAAGGATCAAATGTTCTTTTGCCATATAGCGATACAGATCCTCATTTACTTTCGGGTAGATACGATCAATACCACATCCTATGATGCCGATGGTCTTTCGGTCCAAAGCACTGCGATGTGCCATCGCATCGATGCCTTTAGCAAGACCAGATACGATCACATAATGATCTTTGATCGATTGAACGACACTCAGGGTATTCGATAGAGCCTGCTGCGAGCAGTTTCTGGCACCGACAATGCCTATAGCTTTGGAATTCAGCAGTTCCAAATTGCCACGATAATACAAGATCCAAGGCGGATAACGCAATCGCCGAAAACAAGCAGGATAAGCATCGTCAACAATCGTTATGTACGATGAAGATGGTGAAAGAGCCTGGTAATCTTCATGATTTTGGATCGCTCTGGCAATTTCTGACCAGTCTCCTTTATAACAAGTGCTATACCAGGCGATAGCTTGGTGAAGTTGGTTCATATTAATAACTACGAGCCGGGCATCACGCATACAAAAAAGGAGAGCTTTCCTCCCCTGTCAGAATAGTTTTATTTCCTCCAGCTCGCGTACCGGCCGGTAGCTATGTCGATGGCACGGACAAGGCCCGTATTGTTTCAAGGCTTCTTTATGTGCTTTGGTCGGATATCCTTTGTGCTTAGCAAAACCATATTGTGGATATTTTCGATCCAGTTCCATCATAGTATGGTCTCTGGAAACTTTTGCTAATATGCTAGCTGCTGCAATGGATATCGATTTATGGTCGCCTTTAATGATCGGATGCACTTCCTTGATACATCCCGGCAGTTTCATTGCATCGGTCAATACCAGATCCGTAGGTGCGTTCTGTGCAATTTCAAACATTGCGTCCTGCGTCGCCGCATAGATATTCTTTCGATCGATCGTAGCTTCATCTACGTAGACAATTTTATACCATAGGGCTTCCTGCTGAATTAAAGAAAACAGACTTTCCCTTTTTTTCTCTGTCAGCCGTTTGGAATCGTCCAGCTGGTCATTTTCATATCCATACGGAAAGACAACACCGGCTACCACCAAAGGACCTGCCATCGGACCTCTGCCAGCTTCATCGATTCCCACCGGCGAACACGTATAATCCAGCTCAAGCGGATGTTCAATCATCGGCTTTCTCCCAGGTGATGCGTCCACATTTCTCTTGGCGCATATCCTTCACAAAAGCTTTCATCAAACGATCTTCATCCACCTGGCCACCTTGAAGATAACCTCGTTTACGTCCAATGGAAAGCAACATTTCATACGGATCCTCCACCCATTCTACTTTATATGAATCCAACAGTGCCTGCCGATGATTTTTCATCAGATAAGAACATGCAAAATATGCAATCTCCTCCATGGGAATCGTTTCATCCCGGATGCTTCCTAACAAAGCCAGCTTCATACCGACCTGCTGGTCATCAAACTTTGGCCATAAGACTCCTGGTGTATCCAGTAGTTCAATATCCGATCCAAATCGGATCCATTGCAAACTTTTGGTCACGCCCGGACGATTGGCGGTCTGCGCTGCTTTTCTTTTGGCGATGGAGTTGATAAACGTACTTTTCCCTACGTTTGGAATTCCGCATACCATGGCCCGTAAGGGTCTTGGTTTCATGCCTCTGCGCTTCTGCCTCTCAAGAAAAGGACGGCACAATTCTCTAGCACAGTCACTGACCTTTTTTTTAAAGGCATCGTGGATCAGGTCCAGTGCCAATACCTTCTCTTGATCGGATGCCAGCTTTTCGATCCAGCGTTCGGTCTGTACCGGATCTGCTTTATCCTTCTTGGACAAAATAATCAGACGAGGTTTGTTCTGCATCATCTCTTCAAGCATTGGATTTCGGCTTGAATATGGAATACGGGCATCACGCAGCTCAATGACAAAATCCACCAATTTCAGATTCTGCTCCATCTGTCGCTTGGCTTTGGTCATATGGCCCGGAAACCATTGGATATTGGCCATATTAATGTACTCCTATGTGTGTGGGTGGGAACAAGATCAGTACACCGTCTCCAAATATTTGTTCCTTTGTAAATGCACCTACATCCTTATAACGTGAATCCTTAGAATAAGGACGGTTATCTCCCATCAGGAAGTATTCATCCTCTCCTAGCTTCACTTCATCAAAATCCATATTAAAATAACCTAGCGAATCTTTCGTTTCCTGCTTATACTGCGCATCGATATACGCAGATTCATCCAGAGCCTGCCCATTCACATAGACAACTTCATCTTTACATTCGATCGTATCCCCTGGCATACCGATGATCCTCTTCACCCAGCGTTCCGGATTGCCGGTGTCTTCATCTTCCATTTCCACCACAACGACATCGAATCGTTCCGGCTCATGGAACGCCATACCGATAACATTCGTAAAGCCGTATTCTCCATCCTTCAAGGTCGGATGCATACTTCTTCCCTTCACATTGACCGGATAGGCAATAAAATGTGAAAACAACAAAACAACGACTGCACTGATTACAAATACTTTGATAAAGTCAAGAATGTCTTCGCTCAGGGTCTGCTCGTCTTCTTCGTTATAGCTCAAAGCATCCTTTTTTCTATATTTTTTCTTCATAGGATCCTTCCTTTCCATTATTAAAAAAAGCCGTAAAACGGCTTTTTGTTAGCGAATTTCTTTAATACGAGCGGATTTTCCAGAACGTCCTCTCAAATAGTATAATTTGTTTCTACGAACTTTACCGTGACGAACGACTTCAATTTTCTCAATAATTGGAGAATGAAGTGGGAACTTACGCTCTACTCCAATGCCACTGGAAAGCTTACGTACTGTAAATGTTTCAGCTACACCGCCACCACTGCGAGAAATTACAACACCTTCAAAAACCTGAATACGGCTTTTGTCGCCTTCTTTGATACGTACATGGACACGAACCGTACTACCACTGCGGAAGTAAGGAATGTCTTTTTTTAACTGTGTTTTTGTGATTTCATTCACTAATCCTAAATTCATTTCATTTCCTCCTATATCAATTACTACGATGATTTTGTTCATTCACCCGTAGGCCAGCGGAACACATCGGCATAAATGCTTAACTATCATACACTATATTTCGTCTTTTTTCAACAAAGAATTCACATAGTTTTGATCTTCTTCATTGAATTCCAGTTCTTTCAGCAGGTCTGGTCGATGTTTAACCGTATTCTTTATAGACATCTGATGCCGCCATTTTTCTATATTGGCATGATGACCGCTTAGCAGTACTTCCGGGACCCGTTTTCCATCATAGATCTCCGGTCGCGTATACTGTGGATATTCCAACAAGCCATGAGAAAAAGAATCTTCATCACTGGAATCCTTTTTGATCACACCATCCACCAGTCTTAAAACAGCATCGCATATGACGGCACACGCCGGTTCTCCTCCAGTCAAAACATAATCTCCCAATGAAATCTGCAGATCCACATAATCACGGATCCGTTCATCAAAGCCTTCATAATGTCCACAGATAAAGATCAAATGACTTTTTAAGGAAAGCTCTCTTGCCATTCTCTGTTGAAAGGGGTGCCCTTGCGGAGTTAACAAAATAACCGTACTGTCTTTTGTACGAACCGTTTTTAAAGCATCCAGGATCGGCTGGCATTTTAATACCATACCGGCACCACCGCCATATGGCGTATCATCCACATGCCCATGTTTATCCTTTGTGAAGTTACGGAAATCCACCGTTTCAAAGGTGAAGAGTCCGGCTTGATGAGCACGGGCTAAAATGGATGTTTGGATCAGCGGTATAAAGTATTCCGGAAATAAGGTCAGAACTGTAATCTTCATCGTAAGCCCACCATTTCCCGGATGACAATTTCTTTATTTTCCACGTCAACCAGATCGATGAAAGCCGGCACAAAAGGACAAAGAAAATTGGAATCATCCTTTTCAATACGCAGGATCACCTGTGCGCCGGTTTCCAAAATATCGATCACCTTTCCTAGATATTCATCTTCGGTGTTATAGACCTCACAGTCCATCAGTTCAAAATAGTAAAAACGTCCCTCTTCCGGTGTCGGAAGAGCTTCTTCATCAATCATCAGTTCGCAGGTTTTATAGGCCTCTGCCTGTTCGATGGATGTAATCTGTTCAAAGGTCACATAACCGAATCCTTTCTGCATGCGAAAGCTTTTGACCATTAACGATGTATCTTTGCAGTATAGAACTTGTCCCTTTTTAAAGCATGTGTCCAAATCATCGGTAAATATCCGACATTTGCATTCACCTTTTAATCCATGTGTATTGATGATCTGTGCTACTTTTACCATACTTTTCCTCTTAAAAAATAGGATGTGTTCCACATCCTAATACGCTTCGAATTTTACAGATACGCGCTTATGTTCATTTCTTGCCGCAATGGACATCATCTGACGAAGAGAGCTGGCCATAGAGCCTTTTCTTCCAATCAAACGAGCTACGTCTTCTCCGTCAGCATAGACATACAACAGAATTTCATTATCACTGCTGCTGGCCATTGTCTTAACAGATAAAGCCTGCTCATTATCCACGATGGCAGAACACAGGTCGTACAATGTTTTTTCTAAATCTACCATTCTGCTTACTTAGCCGCTTTTGACTCATGATATGTTTTCATGACGCCTTCTTTTGACAAAATGGAACGTACTGTATCTGTCGGTTTTGCACCTTTCTGCAGCCATTCCAATGCTTTTTCTTTATTTAATACAACAGTATTATCCTTAGCGATTGGGTTATATGTTCCGATTTCTTCGATGATACGTCCATCACGAGGACTACGAGAATCAGCTGCTACGATACGGTAGAAAGGACGATGCTTTTTACCCATTCTTTTTAAACGTAATTTAACCATAATCAGTTCCTCCTTTTTAGGTTGCACGCCTACTATACCAAAACAGAAAAAGAGTGTCAAGTAAAAATCCTTGACACTTCTATTTTTTCTTTTTCTTTCTTTTTTTCTTCTGTTTTTTGCTGCCAGAATGCTTACTGGTTCCGGGAGCCCCGGCTCCTCGTTGCATATTTTGTAATGCAGCCATCGAAGGCATTCCACCTCCGGACATCATCTTGGACATCATCTGCATCTGCTCCAGTTGTTTGATCAACTTATTGACATCCATGACCTTAACACCGGATCCTTTGGCAATACGGTTTTTCCGACTAGCTTTTAAACAGTTCGGGTGCTCTCTTTCATACGGCGTCATTGACTGAATGATCGCTTCCCCTTTTTTCATTTCGCTGTTCATGCGATCATCGTCGATATTCTTGACCAGCTTGTTTAATCCGGGAACCATCTTCATCATACTTTGCATAGACCCCATACGCTTTACCTGCTTATACTGCTCCAGCATATCGGTAAAGGTAAATTGACCGGCCATCATACGTTCAGCCGTCTTTTGCTGAACTTCCATATCCATACGGTTTTGGGCTTGCTCTACTAACGTCATAATATCGCCCATACCAAGGATACGATCAGCCATACGATCCGGATGGAACATTTCCAGATCATCGACTTTTTCTCCGTTGGATACAAAGTACACAGGTACATTGGTTACACTTCGCACGGAAAGTAAACCACCACCACGAGCATCACCATCCAGTTTTGTGACAACCAGACCGGTGATATCCAACTGTTCATTGAAATCACGGGCAACCGTAATAATATCCTGTCCGGTCATGGCATCCACGGTCAGCAGGATCTCATCCGGCTGTACGATGCGTTTCATATCTTCCAGTTCCAGCATCAGCTGTTGATCGATATGCAGACGACCCGCGGTATCAAAGATGATCAAATCTTTCTGGCGGTCTTTTGCGTAATCTAAAGCTTCAATGGCGGTGGAAATAGCATCTACCTGTGGCCCCATGGTAAAAACATCCACGTCGATTTCTTTTCCCAATGTCTGCAGCTGTTCAATGGCAGCCGGACGAACTACGTCACAGGCCACCAACAAAACACGCCGCTTGTCAATATCCTTCGTATATTTGGCAATCTTGGCGGCAGCCGTTGTTTTACCGGTACCCTGCAGGCCCACCATCATCAAAGTGGTCATTCCTTGTTTTTTGTAATGAATGCGGGCATCATCCCGGCCCAGCAGTTCCTGGATCTCATCATGAACGATCTTCACAACCATCTGGCTCGGATTTAATGCTTCCATTACCTCTTGTCCCATGGCTTTTTCTTTGATGTTCGCAACAAAATTCTTGACTACTGTATAGTTGACATCGGCTTCCAGAAGGCTCATACGCACTTCTTTGAGCATGTCATTCATATTCTTTTCGGTCAGTTTGCCCTGGCCGGATATCGTCCGTATCGCTTTGGACAGACGATCGCTTAATGATTCAAACGCCATAATACACTCCTATCTAATCTGCCTCTCCTGCTGAAAGTTGGAACCCACTTTCATTGCTGTCAAGGTACATCCTATGCTGTATCCGATTCGATAAATAAAAGGGATGTTATCCCAGTTTATCTCCGAAGGGATAAAACGGACCCTGTCTTTTCGGTTATAATACCTGAATAATGTATACAGGATCATTATATCTGCATTAAAATATTGAATATCAAATGCAAAATGCTCCTGTGGGAACACTTTTTTCAAATACTCATCCTGGAATTCCACCGATTCCCGCATCTGATATACCCTTTCCAGATTCATATGATGCGTTAACGAACCCTGATGCTGAATATAGTGATAGTAACGATTCGGCAGATTGCCTATCTTTTTGGCATTGGCAATCGCCCGAATGATCGTATACGCATCTTCAAACGTGTGGATCCGGATGGGAAAATTCACATTGTTAAAACAGCTTTTCTTGAAAAGCTTTGCCCACGGATAATTTGTGATCCCGGTTCCTTCACTTAACGAATGCAGTGCCTCAAAAGTGTTCATAGTTCCTCGGCGACAGCCCCTGCGATAAATGGAGTAATACGGGTACTCAATGACATATCCACAGGTTACCAAGTCACAATCGTTTTCTTCCATATAAGACATCATCGCTTCTATCGCACGGTGATCGAGAACATCATCGCTGTCCACGTACATGACGTATTCACCGTTTGCTTTGGCTAAAGCACGGTTTCTTGTTTTCGAAATTCCTGCATTCTCATAGTTATAAATATGAATACGTTCATCGACTTCGGCAAATTCATGGACGATCTGCATAGAAGCATCCTGACTGCCATCATTGATGATCACAATTTCAAAATTTTTATAAGTTTGGTGTATTAACGAATCCAGACATTGCCGGATATAGTTTTCCACATTGTATACCGGTACTAAAATACTAACTAGCGGCACATGCTCCTCCTTGTGAAAATAAAATACTCACGAATGGAAAATACACTATTTTTGAAATAAGTGCAAGTTTATTTTTCGTGGATATCCATCTTAGAGATATAATCATCCATAATCTGAATAAATAATTCGGCATTCGGTGTATCCGGATATTCCTTAAGATATTCAGCAAAATCCAAAATAAAATCAAAGGCTTCTTTCTCTTTTCCTAGCATGACATAACTGACAAAGGCCATATGGGCAACAATGCCATCTGGCATGGCATCCGGATAGATTTCCAATACCTTTTCATAGTTTTCTGTATAGAAATAAAACGTGATAAGAAACTGATCAAGAAAATCATATTCCTGGTAATCCAGCATTTGAATATAGGCAATCCCTTTTTCAAATTGCTGGGTCTGCAGATAGTACAGGATCTGGTAATATTGATATAAGGAATCCTCTTCGTCTATAGCGGAAGGATCTAGCTCCAGTTCGTGGATCTTGGAAGCCATTTGAAAATCACCGATTTCCAATAAAAACCTTAATACAGAAACATACATAAATACATTTTCACATATCAAGTCAATATGTTCCGAAATATACGTGCTATATAAATCTGAATCAGGTGCCAGCCCTTTAAAAGCCAACAAATGATCCATCATAGTTGCAAACATATTTTCCGGTTCATCAGGCATTTCTGCTATTTCTCGAAATAAAGGTACAGCCCGTTCATGCTGATCCAGCTCATCATAGGTCAAAGCAAGATCTAGTTTGTTTTCGATATTCGGATCTAGTTCCACAAGCTTTAGGATATATGGCAAAGCTTGTTCATAGTCTTCTCGAAATTGATAATATGAAAAAAGCGTATCATACTGCATTAACGGCTCTTCAATTTGGGAAGCATAATGCACAAGCACAGCTTCCAGATCTTCATCCATCAACAATTCACAGAGCGCTTGAGGGCCTTCCGGTTCATACATGCAGTATTTATCCAGATATTCATAGCCTCTTTCTGTTTGACCCAAATAAAAGTAACAGACACCAGCTTGATATAAAGAGGAAGTATCTTCCTGGACTTCAAGAAGAACATCCTCGAAATAATTGACAGCTTCACTGTATTCCATCAAGTTTTTATAACAAAGACCAATCATCATACGAACATGTAACATGTCATCGTTATCCGATTGAATATCACATTGGTTGTAATAATTGAGAGCAGCCTTGAAATCTTCTAAAGCGAAATAAGCATCCGCTTTTCTCTCCGTCACAAAGGTATCCTGAAAGCCACTTTCGATCGCATCGTCCATGACATCCAGTACATCCTCATATAATTCACTTTGCATTAACGCATCCGATAAAGCCATATAAAAGAAATAATCTGAACCATAGGTATTTTCATAGATTTCAAGCTGTTCAAATGCCTCATCTAGTTGATTTTGATCAAGGTAATCAACGATGAGATTTTCTAATTCATATTTTTCCATAAGCCTATAATACTTGACTGAGAGCCAAAAAAAAAGAGCTTTCTGAGAAATGAGGAAGC
>DGUK01000002.1:15613-16014 GCA_002394635.1 Faecalitalea sp. UBA4312 | reverse complement strand
AACAATAAATTCTGTATATGGGCTCCGTCATCATCCGCATCGGTCATGATGATCACTTTATAGTAATTAGAATCTTTGGCAGAAAAATCCTTTCCAAATCCAGCCCCCAAGGCATGAATGATCGTATTCAGCTCTTCATTTTTTTCAATGGCCTCATCTTTGGCTCTTTGTGTGTTTAACACTTTTCCTCGCAAAGGCAGAATAGCCTGGTATTTGGAATCTCTTCCTTGCTTTGCCGAGCCTCCCGCCGAATCTCCCTCAACCAGATACAGCTCTTTTCTTCTGGCATCGCTGGATTGAGCGTTTGCCAGTTTCCCCGAAAGAATTCTTTCTGTCTTCTGTTTTCCTTTTCCTTGCAGCGCCTGGGCCCTGGCCTTTCTGGCTGCTACTCTTGCATCACT
>DGUK01000002.1:0-15543 GCA_002394635.1 Faecalitalea sp. UBA4312 | reverse complement strand
GCTTTGATCATTTTTCGGATCAATGCATCCGCCACTTCTTTGTTTTCTTCCAAAAAGTATCGTAAATTTTCACTGATGACCGCTTCGGTGGCGCTTCTTGCTTCCGGTGTACCCAGCTTTCCTTTGGTTTGTCCCTCAAACTGCAGCAGGTTTTCCGGTACAGTCAAATGGATTACCAGTGTCAACCCTTCTCGCACATCGGTTCCTTCAAAACTTTTTTCCTTCTTTAGAAAATTATACTTATGAGCATACTCATTAAATACCTTTGTAAATGCTTGTCGCGCACCGGTAATATGTGTACCACCATCAATGGTACGTACCATATTTGTAAACGAAAACATATGATCTAGTGAATATTGATCAGTGTATTGGAAACATCCTTCGACCTTAATATCATTGGACATCCCGTAAAAGCTGACTGGTTCATGCATTCCAGTTGTATCGCTGTTAACATCTTCGATAAAAGCTCGAAGGCCATCCTCGTATTGATAGACCATTTCTCTTTTTTCTTTACGGACATCGGTCACCGTAATCTTCAACCCTTTTAATAAAAAGGCATCCTGCTGCGCTCTTTCACAAATTTCCGAATAAGAAAAGCGCTTCGCTTTAAACAATGAATAATCCGGATAAAAAGTGACAGTACTGCCCGTACGCGTCGTTCTTCCCACTTTTTTTAAAGGGCTGACTTTTTTATCTCCATGTTCAAAAGACATAGTCCAGATGTTTTTTCCATCATAGACAGTAACCTCACACCATTCGGACAATGCGTTGACAACACTGGCACCTACACCATGCAGTCCTCCGGCATTTCGGTAACCTCCTTCACTGGAAAATTTACCACCGGCATGCAGTACAGTAAAAATTACCTCCAAAGCACTTTGCCCGTTCGCATGCTTACCTACCGGCATACCACGGCCATGGTCTTCAACGGTAATACTATTATCTTTATTTAACGTAATATGAATTTCATCCCCATATCCGTTTAAGGCTTCATCCACCGCATTGTCAAGAATTTCCCATACAAGATGGTGCAATCCTCTGGAATCCGTTGAACCAATATACATACCGGGGCGTTTACGAACGGCATCCAGACCTTCCAAAATGACAATACTGCTGGCATCGTATGACTTTGCTGGCATTCAATCATCCTTTCTAACTTACCCATTATATTCGACTTTTTCAAATTGTTCAAATATTTCCTATACCTATAAAAAGATGATAAAATAAGGTTGAGGTGATTAACTATGGTAAAAACAATATTATGTCTTGTATTGGGTTATATATTAGGTTCCATTCCTTTTGCGCTGGTTATTGGAAAGCTATTCTTTAAAACCGACGTACGTCAATATGGATCCGGAAATCTAGGTGGTACCAACGCCGGACGCGTTTTAGGTAAGAAGGTTGGCGCATTGGTCATCTTCCTTGATGGATTCAAAGTTCTTTTGGCTATGGGCATAGCCAGTCTGGTTGACCCGTCTACCGCAATATGGACCGGAGTATGTTGTTGCATCGGACATTGTTTTCCGGTTTTTGCCAAATTCAAAGGGGGCAAGGCCGTTGCCAGTACATTTGGATTCCTGTTGGCAACCTGGTTGTTTATTTTCCATAACCCGGCCTACTTCTTTGTTCCGCTAGCTATGTTCTTTATCATCTTGTATTTATTTAAGTTTGTGTCTCTTGCCAGTATCACATCTGTGATTACATCAAGCTTATTTATTATAGGAACAACGCCGGTATTTGATGTGCAACATATCTTTATTATAATCGCAAGCTGTTTTATGAGCGTTCTTGTCACATACCGCCATAATGGAAACATACAAAAGATCAAAACAGGTACTGAAAATAAGATAAGTTGGTTATAATCACGCTTTTTTCACCTTCATCTGCTACGATACAGATGGAGGTTTTTTTATGGAAAACTATATATATTATCATTATCCGACCAGTACCGTTTGCAAAGTCGCCGAGCAGCAGGCCGTCTATGAAAAATGGCCAAATGTCACAAAGTATCTCGATGCTCTATGTTTAGAAAACGGATCGACGGTCAGCGGCCGACGCAAAGCATACCAGTACAAGATGAAGCAGAAAAAATTCACCCCTGTTTTTATCAATGAACAGCTGATTTACTTTCCTACTTCCTCATCCCGCGATCCCCATTGTATCTGGGTCAACTACGCAAAGATCCAAACTGTGCAGTACCAGAAAAAAAAGTGTACGATCTTCTTTAAAGACCATACACATATTGAATGTCAGAATCCTGACCGCATTCGTAATATACTGCAGTCAATCCGGCAATACCAGCAAATGCTTTAGCAGCCGGAACAGCTGTCACAATCATGAGAACAGCCGGAATTTTTCATTTCCTTCTCATAACGTAGCGTATTGATTGCGAAAGCTTCAATTTCTACCATAGCTTCATTTTCCAAATCGGAAACAGCTACGATGGAACAGGCTGGATAAGGTGCTTCAAACATGGTTTTATACATAGATAGGAACGCATCCCGATTATGAATATCCTTTAAAAATACTGTTGTTTTTACCACATGACGACTGGAAAGCCCAAAATCTTCCAATACTGTGAATACCCGATGACAAGCGCTGATTGCCTGTTCTTCAATGGACGATCCCTGTCCGGTCTGCGCACTGACATATACAAAGTCTCCAAGGCTGACCGCCTCCGATATACATCCATCTTTAATTTGTTTTGCGTTCATAAATACATTCATAATCTAATCAATCCCTTTCTTACATCTCTTCTTCGTATGTGTTTTTAATATAAACCTCTCTTGGCTTACTGCCGTTAGCCGGTCCAATGATGCCCTGCATCTCCAGTACATCAATTAAACGAGCTGCCCGTCCATATCCGATGGAAAACTGTCTTTGCAGTAACGATGTACTCGCCTTCTGCTTATTGATAACAAAATGTTTTACATCTTCATAGATCGGATCCATGGATTCGTTCTTCACTTCACCACCCTGGCTGGCAATCTCCCTTAGCTGAATAAACGTGTCATCATAATGTGGTTTGCCCTGTGCTTTTACAGCTTCGGCTATACGCACAACTTCATCATCCTGAATGAATACACCTTGTATTCGTTGCGGACTGGTTTCACCGTTCGGCAGATACAGCATATCCCCATATCCTAACAGTCGTTCAGCTCCCTGTTGATCCAGGATGGTTCGACTATCGACAGCCGATGACACCGCAAAGGCAATACGGCTAGGAATATTGGCTTTGATCACACCGGTAATCACATCAACACTTGGTCTTTGTGTAGCAACAATCAGATAAATACCGGCCGCTCTTGCTAACTGTGTGATCCGTTGAATACTAGATTCCACTTCTTTAGCAGCAACCAGCATCAGATCCGCCAGCTCATCAATGATGATGACAATGCGTGGCATAGGCGGAAGATTTTGCTCAGGGTGCTGCTTGATCAGTTTGTTGTAGCCATTGATATTACGAACGCCCCATTCACTGAACATCGCATAACGGTCATCCATCATTTTTACAGCGACCTTCAACGCATTGTTGGCAAGTTCACTATCTGTAACGACCGGAGCGAGTAAATGTGGTACATCATTATATGGAGTGAATTCGACCTTTTTCGGATCGATCAAGATCAGCTTCACTTCATCCGGACGCGTACGCATCAAAATAGAGCAGATGATTGAGTTAACACAAACCGATTTTCCTGAACCAGTGGCACCGGCAATCAATAAATGCGGCATACGGTCAAGCTGACCATAAATAGGCTCACCCAGAAGATTCTTTCCAAGACAGAACAAAAGCTTCTTTCCAGCATCCGATACCGGAATGGACTGCATAAGCTCCCGCATTTGTACCGTTGTCTTTTCTACATTCGGTACTTCGATACCGACCGCATTCTTTCCCGGAATGGGCGCTTCGATCCGTATGTCGGTTGCCTCAATTGCCATCATTATATCATCTTGCAGGCCGCTGATTCGACTCACACGCACTCCGATCTGAGGACGAATTTCAAATTTTGTGACACTGGGACCAATATGGATCTGAACCAGCTCCGCTGCAATCCCAAACGTATCGAGTACTTCAATCAGTTTTCTTCCTTGTTCCTTGGCAGAAGAACTGTTTTTATTAGATCGTGATGTACGAGTCAGAGGATCCAAAACATTCATCTTCGGCAAGGTATAATTCTTATATTCATCAATCGGTACATCATAGACCGTATTCGATGCCTCCAGTACTTCTTCCTGTTTCTGCTCGATCTTTTTCTTTTCCTTTTTTTTGTTGGAATCCACCGGTTCAGGCACAATGACATCCTTCTTTTGTTTGTCATCGGCTTCCATAAACAAACTTGGATTTGAATCGATGATCAACTGGTCGAGGTCGTTGGCATCAATGATCTGGTAGGAAGAGGTATCCTTCTTCTTTTCCTTCCTTTTTTCTTTCTTTTTCTCTTTCTTTGGTTTCTGTTCCAATGGCTCATCTTCCCGATTGGTAAAATCCACCACAAAGTCGCGAATCTGCGGATAATCAATCAGAAGGACCCCTAACATGATAAACAAGACGACAAAAAGATAACAGCCTCCCTGACTGAACAATGTACCGATGATGCCAAGTAACAGAGAGCCGATCACCCCTGTACTTACATACTGCCCGCCGATGATTGCAATAAACTGTCCAAAGGTCGTTTCCAACATAGACCAGTAGCTGTCCGCTTGAAAACCACGGACTGCCACCAGTAACATCCAGGCGGATCCCAATAACGCCATTCCCACGTAATGACGTGTGACCAAAAAGGGTTCTTTCCGGTAAGGAATCGAATACAAACAAAACCCCATGATCAGTAAAATCATCACAAATCCAAAGGATCCGAACAACCAGTTAAAAAACTGGAACAGGATCGAACCCACCGGACCGAGATGCAATAGCGCTATAATACACAATACGGCTATACAAAGTAGAAGACACACTCGAAATAACCTCGATTGTGTCTTTTTAGGAGCCGATTTTTTTTGTGTTTTCTTTTTGGTTGTCTTTTTCTTGGCAGCTGCCATAGACTCATCTCCTTAAACTACGTGTTAATTTCCATTATGACCGGAAGGATCATCGGGCGTTTTGCCGTCTGACGCAGTAAGTATCTCGATACTTTATCACGGATCGCTTGCCGGGTTTCCATATTATCATACTTCTTATTTGATACATCATTTTCTATGGTTTCTTCCATAATCTTTGCCACATCTTTTGTGATGTATTCAGCATCTTTTAAATAGATCAGCCCGCGTGTTTGAATATCCGGTCCATTAATGATCTTCTTGGTTTTTGCATCAATACCGATAGCCAGAATGATCACACCATCCGTGGATAACGTTTCTCTGTCCTTTAAGACAACACCAGCCATGTCCCAGTTTTTCTTTCCGTCTACTAGAACATCTTTTAAATCAAATTCCATACGACATGATACCAGCCGGCCATTTTCGAACTGTGCAACCTGACCATTATCCAAAATAAGAATGTTGCTTGGACTATACCCCATATTCATGGCCAGTTCGGCATTCATATATAACTGACGATACTGCCCTTTGACCGGAATATAGTACTTCGGACGCAGGATGAACAACATCATTTTCAGGTCTTCTACAGAAGGATGCATATTGATAACCTGATCCCCCAACACAATCAGTTCTGCATTCAATTTATAAATATCGTTTTCCATGGCCGCAAAATCTTTTCCGGTGCCAGCAATGACACGACTGGCCATACAGATCACATCCTGGTCATCCATTGAAATCAGATTATCTTCATTATTGGCGATATTGTGGATCATATTAAACAATACTGGTCCCTGTGAACTGATGATTACCACAATATCCTTCATGGAATTATTAAATTCTCTTTCCGTTACGATGTATTTAGAAGGCACCTCATATCCGACTGCCTTCAGATATTCCAGCATTTCCTGCAGATCCTTGTTATAGATAAACATGCGTCGGTTATATTTAATACATGTATTTAAAATCTCCTGTAAACGATACACACTCTGCGAGTATACGCTGACAAAGATACGCTTGTTCTCATTTCTTTCCAGAACTTTAGAGAATGCCGGTGCAATTCGGTGATTTGGCGATGTATGCCCGCTGCGTTCAGCCCCTTTGCTTTCCTGCAGAAGCAAAAATACCCCTTCCATTCCCAACGTAGTCAATGTTCGGATATCACCTCGGTAATCATCCGTCAGGTCATCATAGTCCATAATGAATTCACCGGAGTAAACGATATATCCGTAGGAAGTGGAGATAGCCAGACCATACGTCGAAGGAAAATTATGTGTAATCGGAAAGAAAATGACCTTATGTTTTCCTATTTTTTTCGTATCATGACGTTTTACAGTATAGATCCTGCTTCCGGTAATCTTCATGGAACGCAATTGTTTATGCAGGATCTTAGATACCATCGGGGATGCATATACATTCGCCGATGCACTTTCTAATAAATAGGGTAAAGCTCCCATTACATCATCATGTCCGTGAGTAATAAAGATCCCCTCAATTCGATCTTTATTCGCTACCAAATAAGAAAAGTCTTGTACGATAAATTCGATTCCCAAAGATTCTCTTTGATCCGGGTATTTTAATCCAGCCTCAATCACAAAGATCCGGTCATCGATTTCCAGACACATCATATTCTTCCCGTCTTCGTCCTGGCCACCCAAAGCGAAAAAACGAATTTTTTCAGAATGCTTATTCATGGAGTCTCCTTTCATGGATTTATATTATTAATATTATATCACAATGCTTTCCCATCTAAGGAAAAGGTTTTTCCTGTTTCAATGAGCACATCCACAAATGTCCCCGGCTGAATGTTCTTTCCAGTAAAATTAACCAGCTTGTTCGTATCCGTATATCCCGAATATACATGTTCGTTTTTCTTGCTTTTTCCATCTACCAGAACAGAAACAACACGGCCCTCGTATGCCTTGTTCTTTTCAAGCGCATATTGATTCCACGTCTCGTTGAGCTTCATCAACCGCTTTGTCTTTTCCTCCCGTGTAACCTCATCGCTCATCCGGGCAGCTGGCGTTCCAGCACGTGCAGAAAAGATAAATGTAAACGCATTGTCATACTGACAATAGTTCACCATATCCAAAGTATGTTGGAACTGCTCTTCCGTTTCTCCCGGGAATCCAACTATGATATCTGTAGTGACAGATACATTTGGAATTCTCTTCTTGATTGCATCAAACAATGCCTTATACTCTTCACTGGTATATCGACGTCCCATCCGCTTCAATATCTCATCATCACCTGATTGTAAAGGCAAATGAATATATGGCATGATGTTGTCATATTTGGCAATGACATCAATCATCCGATCGGAGAAATCCCAAGGATGACTGGTCATAAAACGTACTCGTGGAATACCGATTTTGGCAACTTCTTCCAATAAATCGGCAAAATCGCCCCCGTTATCTATATCTTTTCCATACGCATTCACATTTTGTCCCAATAAAGAGACTTCTTTATAGCCATCCTCTTTCAATTGTCGAACCTCTGAAAGAATCTGCTCCATCGTCCTCGAACGTTGTTTTCCTCTAGTATATGGGACAATACAGTAAGTACAGAATTTATCACAGCCATACATAATGTTGACCCATGCCTTATGAGTTCCGAAACGATGGACTGGAAGGTTTTCATATACCTCTCCTTCCTTGGAGTATACCTTGATCATGCGTTTATGATCAAAAATAACACTGTATAACATCGACGGCAGTTCCTGCAGATTATGCGTTCCAAAAAGTAAACGTACCTGAGGATATTTATGAAGGATCGTATCAACAAGATCTTCTTCCTGTGCCATACATCCGCAAACACCGATAACCAGATCCTTGTTTTCTCTGTAGAGCCGCTTAAAATTGCCTAATTCTCCTAAAACTTTCTCTTCAGCATTCTGACGTACTGCACATGTATTGATCAAAATCACATCGGCTGTTTCCACATCTTCATTATAAACAAAGCCCATGGCATCCATAATCCCGGCTAACGTCTCAGAATCTCGCTCATTGGCCTGACAGCCATATGTAGAAATATAATATGTTTTTCCTTGTCCGATAAACCGTGCATTTTCCTGAATTTGAAATGTATCGATTCGTTCAATCGGTTTTCTTGTACGTTTTTGTGCTTCTTTTAGATCCGGCAGGATCCAGTCTGGTCTAATTTTCATAAATACCTCCATATATAAAGAAAGAGCCAAACTTTGCAGCCTGACTCCTAACTTCTTTTAATTAAAATTCTGAACTAATTGCTCCAACTGGGCAAGTACCGATGCAAGAACCGCAATCAATACAAGTATCTCCATCACAAACAGATTGTCCATCATCATTCATGGAAAGTGCTCCAACAGGGCATCCTCCAACACAAGCACCACAACCGATGCAAGTATCAACATCAATCTTTACAGCCATTAGTTTTTCCTCCTTTTAGTTTTACCCTATGAAAAGTATAGCAATTCTCTAAAAGGTTTCAAGTCAAAATAGTAAGCTATGGCTTACACTATCTGGCAAGCTCCTGAGCACGTACTTCACGGATGACATTGACTTTAATTTGTCCTGGATATGTCAGCTCACTTTCAATCTGATCACGAATATCGCGAGCCAGTTTTGTACATGCGATATCGTCTACTTCTGTCGGATTGACCATGACACGGATCTCGCGGCCAGCCTGAATTGCATAAGCATTTTTAACGCCCTTATGCTTCTTGGATATCTTCTCCAAATTCTCCAGACGATCGATATAAGCCTGTGCACTCTCTTTACGTGCACCTGGTCTAGCAGCACTAATCGTATCGGCAGCAATAACCAAATGGCTGGTCAAGAAGCGCGCCTCCACTTCGCCATGATGTGACTGGATTGCATTTAATACAATTTCTTTTTCTCCGTGTTTTTTACAGAACTTGTAGCCTAATTCTGTATGAGAACCATCATGTTCGATATTCAATGCTTTTCCGATATCATGTAATAAACCGGCACGTTTGGCAATTTGCTGGTTCAAGCCTAATTCAGCAGCCATTGCTCCGGCCAAATAGGCCACTTCCATCGAATGCTGTAACGCATTCTGACCATAGGAATAACGATATTTTAATGTACCGATCAATTTAATAATATCACGATCAATTCTTCCGATTCCCATTTTAAAGATAGCTTCTTCACCGGTTTTTACAATTTCCTGATCAATCTCTTTCTGATACTTCTTAACTACATCCTCGATCCGGCCCGGCTGAATACGGCCATCGCGTATCAAGTGCTCCAGTGCAAGTCGGGCAACCTCCCGACGAACTGGGTTGAAACATGTAATCGTTATTACATCCGGGGTATCATCAATGTTCAATTCAACACCTGTTGCCTGTTCAAAAGCACGAATGTTTCGACCTTCTCGCCCGATGATCCGCCCTTTCATTTCTTCGCTAGGCAGCGTTACTACACTGACGGTACGTTCCTGTGTTTCCTGCTGGCTCATTCTTTCAATAGCCATAGCAAGGATCTCCTGTGCCTTACGATTTGCCGTTTCTTTTGCTTCTTCTTCTTTGTCTTTGATGTAAGCGTATTTTTCCTGTTCCATCTGTTTTTCAACAACCGCAAATAATTCTTCCTTTGCATCCTGACTGGACATTTTCGCTACATCTTCCAATACTACGATTTGCTTGTCAATTTGTTCCTGTAAAACTTTCTCTTTTTCATCTAGCGTTGACAGTTTATCAGTCACTTTCTGCATTTTTTCATTGATTTGGCGCTCTTTTTGGCCTAAAGCTGTGTCACGAAAGTTCAAGTTATCTTCTCTTCGTAATAACTTGTTTTCCAAATTGTTTACTTCTTGTTTTCGTTCTTTAATGTCTTTCTCAGCTTCCACACGCAACTCATGCGCCTGTGTTTTTCCATCTAAAACAGCCTGTTTAATTCGAGACTGCGCTTCAATCTCAGCTTCTTTTAGAATTCTCTCTGCATCCTGCTGATTTTTGTTTAAACCTGCTTTAGAATAAGCCATCATGGCTACAATTCCAATCACAAGCCCTGCAATTCCAGATAAAGAGATAATTAGTAAGGACATACTACACCTCCTAAATCCAGCCTTTTCATTATACACGAAAATATGTCAAGATACAAACAAAGTAAATGATAAAGGTGTAAAAAAAACACCACAATACCATAAGCCACAAAAGCAATTATGAATGTTATGCGTTTTTTAAAACATTATATCCTTATTCATTCATATTATGATAGAATTACTTATATAAACGAGGAGGTATCTCATGGAAACAAGACCATATGTACAATGGAATATTATTGAAAGTTTTATAGTTGATGCATTCCAGGCAGCAGGCGTTCCAGAAAATGATGCAAGGATCTGTGCAGATGTTTTGATGGAAAGTGATCGTCGTGGCATAGAAAGCCATGGTGTCAACCGTTTTAAACCGATTTACATTGATCGGATCAATGAAGGCATACTCAATCCGGTTACAGAATATGAAATTCTAAAAGAAACACCGACAACAGTAGTTGCTGATGCCCACGACGGCATGGGCATGGTCGCCAGCTATCACATGATGAAAACATTGATTGAAAAAGCTAAGACCTATGGGTTAGCAATGGGTGCTATTCGTAATTCTTCTCATTATGGTATTGCTGGTTATTGGGCAACCATGGCTTCTAAACAAGGACTGATCGGCATAACAGGAACAAACGCACGAGCATCGATTGCCCCCACCTTTGGCGTGGAAAACATGATGGGTACCAACCCACTCACTTTCGCTTTTCCTACGGATGAAGAGTTTGACTTTATTCTCGACTGTGCCACTTCCATCGTTCAACGAGGAAAGATCGAATATTATGCCCGCAGCGGCAAAGATACCCCAAAAGGGATGGTTATTGCCCATGATGGTTCGGCGTTGACAGACTCCAATGAAATTCTGAAAGCGCTCGTGGAAGGAACAGCTGCCTTGACACCTCTGGGAGGCATCGGTGAAGAAATGGCAGGCTACAAAGGCTACGGATATGCAGCTGTTGTAGAGATCCTCTCTGCTGCTTTAACGGGCGGTCTGTTTATGAAGGATCTGACAAATAAAGATAAAGATGGAAACAAACGTCCATACCACTTAGGCCACTTCTTTATTGTGATCGATCCGGAATTCTTTATGGGATTGGAAACCTTCAAGAAGACCACCGGGGATATTCTGCGTGGTTTACGTAATTCGCAAAAAGCACCTGGTCAAAAACGGATCTATACAGCCGGAGAAAAAGAATGGGATGTATGGCAGATTCGAAAAGATAAAGGAGTTCCGATGGGACAAGGTGTACAAGATGATTTTAAGGCCGTTCGAGATTATTATCATCTAGACTACATTTTCCCTTTTGAAAAATGATTATATGATACAGCATAAAAAAACTGGTATATCCTAAATGGATATATCAGTTTTTATTTCCGGTTCCTTCATTGTTTTCTTTTTCTTCTTGTTTGTAAAGATATACACCATGCATCCAAAGGAAGCCGCCACCTCCAGAATCGAAATGAAAGCTACGGCCAGCCAATGATTGGAAACCATCCATACCTGGTTAACTCCCATAAACAAGGTCTGCGCAAGAATACAAGGGATGGCTCCCTTGCTGCTCATGCGGATTGCTGCCAGCATAAACGTATTACCTGTTAGAAGTAAAAGAATCAAAAACCAGTTCATTCCGAACGGACGGCACCAAGGTACGCTATATACCGGAATGTACCAGCATACTACGATCAATGTCAAAAAAATCAATACGAACCATAGATCCGCATATCCTAAAGCCCGAAACAATTTAGGCTGCAGATAACGTCTCCATCCAATTTCAGCCAATCCGCCAAATACCAAAGCATACGGAATCTCAGGCAACAGTTGTAAAAAACCTCCGTACGTTTTTATATTTCCGAACAGTCCGTTACATCCGAAATGCAACAACACAAATACGACACAAAGGCCATAAGGTAAAAGGCCTTCTTTCTTCAGACCAATCAGTGCCTGCGGACTGGCTTTCGGCCGTTCCTTCTTCAATAGAAAAAAGGCGACACCGGCCGGTATCAAATACGCAATAGCCATAATAATGGTCGTAACTGGTGTTTGATCTAATGAAAAATGGTTGGATACGATTGATAATACTGTCGTAAGTAAGTAAACCATTACGACATAAATAATCATATTACGGTATGTCTTATTCATAATCATCCCTCAAAATTCCTACAATTATTATAAATGCAGTAAAAAAAAACCGCAATGTTAAATCCTTTCTGAAGGATCCAAATTACGATTTTTATCTCCACGTTTACTTTTCGACAACTTGTCTGCCGTTGTATTCTCCACAAGAGCACATTTTGTGAGCCACTTTATATTCACCGCAGTTAGGACAGCGAGTTAAAGTAGGTCCTGCAATCTTGTAGTGAGTTCTACGTTTATTCTTACGTGTTTTTGATCCTCTTCTCTGTTGTACAGCCATTCTAGCACCTCCTAGTCATCATCCAGTTTGAATTCACTTAACTTTGCCCATCGTGGATCGATTTCTTCTTCTCTATCATCCTGATCTGAAATCAGCTGCCAGCCATCCCCCTTAGGATATTGATCCCGTGACAGCTTCGTTATGCTCATCGGCGCTTCCAGAAGTACGGCCTGGAAAATTTCAGGATTGAGATCCAGTGTATCTCTTTTTACCACAATGATTTCATCATCTTCTGTCTCCAATCTATCCAAGGAAACAAAAGAATACGTTGATTGCGACTCAGTGTCAAATACCACTTCAATATCTTCTGAAGTAATAGAATCCGGAACGATCATCACACCGTCCATTTCCAAATCCGAAAATACTAAAGCAGTTCCGTCAAACTGTAAAGTGCCGGTAACATGCACTTCTGGAATGGACTTGACTTGAGTATGATGAAGCAGATCGTTTTCTTCAATCGCAAGGTATTCATCAATTGTAATGACTCCATTTCTGGATTGACAGAAATCTGTTTTCGTAAATTTCACGATCTTCACCTCATGTCGCATTTGATATTATAATAAAAGCTATGACGAATGTCAATAATAGAAGAACTGGTTTATACCGTTCTTTTAACTTTTTTCGCCTTTCCTCTAATGATAAAACGCTTTATTCTACTTCCATTACACGAATCATATTCGTGTTTCCCGAACATCCTAAAGGAACCCCGGCAGAAAGAACAACTTTATCTCCTTTTTCTACATACCCGGCTTTTTTGGCAGCGGAAATAGCAGCGCTGAACAGCAGTTCTTCCTTATCTTCCAATGGAATCAATAACGGTTGGACATCAAACAGTAAATTCATCTGCGCTGCTGTCGATTCGCGGATCGAGCAAGCTACAATCGGGCAGGTTGGCCGATAATGAGAAATCTGCCTTGCCGTAAAGCCGGAAATCGTTACCACGATAACGGCTTTGGCACATACATCCTCTGCCACTGTACATGTCGCATGACTGATAGCCGTTGTAATATCTACGCATTCACCGGTAATGGATTGCAGGATCCTTCTTTTGTAGTCGATGGATGATTCAGCTCTGCAGGCAATGCGATCCATGGTTTTTACAGCTTCAATCGGGTATTGTCCGGCAGCTGTTTCCCCGGAAAGCATGATAGCTGTAGTTCCATCATATATAGCATTGGCTACATCGGTTGCTTCTGCACGCGTAGGTCTAGGATGGTGGATCATGGAATCCAGCATCTGGGTAGCA
This sequence comes from Faecalitalea sp. UBA4312, assembly GCA_002394635.1. GTDB lineage: Bacteria > Bacillota_I > Bacilli_A > Erysipelotrichales > Erysipelotrichaceae > UBA4312. The sequence goes on along the minus strand of DGUK01000002.1, from coordinate 1,806 downwards.
GTCACTACGATTTTCCCCATGGAATCTGCCTGACGAATGATCTTCTTTTGCAGAATAGGCACATCCTCTAGAGGAACCTCTACACCCAAGTCTCCTCTGGCTACCATAACGCCATCTGCCACCTGCAAGATTTCTTCAATATTGTTGACACCTTGAATACTCTCAATTTTGGCAATGATCTGCATACGGCTCTGTTTCTTGTTTAAGATGGCTCGTATCTCTTCGATATCTGCAGCAGTCCGTGTAAAAGACGCCGCAATAAATTCAAATCCTAAATCACAACCGAATTCGATATCTTTCCGATCCTTCTCACTGATAAATGGCATAGAAAGATCAGTGTTTGGTACATTGATTCCTTTATGGTTGGATACTTCTCCACCGTTGATCACCGTACAGATAATTTCCGTGTCTTCAATACTGTCGATCATCAATTCAATCAAGCCATCATCGATCAAGATCGTTCCCCCCGCTTCAACATCGTTTGGAAGATTTTTATATGTAACCGATACGATATCTTTATTTCCCATTATTTCACGAGTCGTCAAAGTAAAGGTCTGGCCCTCCTCTAATTCAACTTTTCCGTTTTCAAAATCCTGACAACGAATTTCCGGTCCTTTTGTATCTAATAATGTCGCAATAGGTTTATCCATTTCTCTGCGTAACTTTATAATTTTTTTAAACTTGTCTTTATGTTGTTCGTGGGTACCATGTGAAAAGTTAAAACGAGCCACATTCATCCCCGCATGAATTAATTTACGTAAGGTTTCTTCATCTTCCGTTGATGGTCCCAACGTACATATAATTTTTGTTTTTCTCATTGTTTCCTCCCTCTTTCTGCATTCATTTATTTAAAAATGCAGAAATCCACTATATTTTACTACTAATACTTTTCAGGAACAAGTTTAATTGATATATCTTTGCACAATTGTGTTACACTAGATTTATGAAAGTCTATGGAATTATTGCAGAATTCAATCCTTTTCACAAAGGACATCAATATTTGATCCGCCAGGCCAAACAACAATGTGATGCGCTGGTTGTCATCACCTCATCGTATTTTACACAAAGAGGTCTTCCAAGTATCCTGCTGCCGGCTGATAAAACCAGGTTGGCTTTGCAGACGGGCGCCGATCTTGTATTGGAGCTTCCAGCTTGTTTTTCCTGTCAAAGCGCCGCTTATTTTGCGCAACATGCCATGGAGTCTCTGGCCTGTATCCCCATTGACGGTTTATGTTTTGGTTCCGAGTCCAATGACTTGCTGTTCCTGCAATCGATGATCGATCGGACAAAGCACATACAGAAAGATGCCTCGAAGAGTTTAGCTGTTAATAAACAAATGGATTTGAGACCCAACGATATATTAGCAGTAGAATACATTCAATTATGTCAAAAATATAAGATTCAACCGGTTCTCTTTCAAAGACAACCCCAGTATGAAAGCGCTACATCCCTACGAAAAAAAATACTGGATGGGGACATAAAAGACCCTGTTTTCCTGAAGGATCAGAACTGGAATTCTTATTATCCATTTTTAAGAAATGCTCTATTATTGACAGACCGGGAAGATCTGCAGCGGTTTCATCTCGTTACGGAAGGCATCGAGGCCCGTCTGATCCATTTCGCAAAGGAAAAGAATACATGGGAAGACTTTCTTCAAGCATGTGTGACAAAGAGCTATTCCAGAGCCAGGATCCGAAGAACATGCATGATGATCCTTCTACAGATCAAAAAGGATGCGATGAAAGAGAAGCATTTTCATCAGCTGATCCCTTTGGGAATGAATGCGCAGGGACAAAAGCTGTTAAA
>DGUK01000011.1 GCA_002394635.1 Faecalitalea sp. UBA4312 | reverse complement strand
TTTGAGAGAATTCCTTTTATTGTTAAGAAGAATTAATATATAATAAATGTATGAAACAAATGGAAGAAGTACGTAAAGAGATTGATTCCATCGATCGGCAGATTCAGGAATTGTTGATGAAAAGACTGGATTGCTCTTATCAAGTTGCCCAATTAAAAAAAGCTTCCGGTGATCGGACCATTTACCGGGCGGACAGAGAACAAGAGATTTTAGAACATCTAGGCAAAGCTGTAGGTCCAGATCGGCGAAAGGAGTACCTGGCTGTAATCCGTAAGATCATGGAAACCAGCCGGATGTATCAATATGGACTGCTCTATGACTGGAGCGACGATCTGTTTTTACCATTGGTGCAGCATGTAACCATTCCTGCTATCTCAAAGCGGATCCGTTTGATCTTGACACGGAAAAATCAGCCCAATGCGATGTCGTCCATTCTCAGTATGATCGGTGATTACGGGTATAATATGGACCGTATGCATCTGTTGGAAGATAATAAAGAAAACAACACAGTTACCTTTGAACTGATCGTATTGGGAAATATTCATGAAACAAATATACAAAAGTTGATGGTCCAGCTATCGATGGAAAGTATGAATTTTCAAATTATAGAATGTGAATAGGAGGAAAAATGACTTTTTTAAAAACTGTAGCCGGAAAGGACGGAAACGTGTATGTTCCGATGGACAAAAGATCCGGAAAGACTTCTATTGTATATTTTACAAGAGATTTATCAGCCAAAGGATTGAAGAAGATCTATGAGAAGGTCAATGAAAATCTGGAAGGCAAAATTGCGGTGAAACTACATACCGGAGAAAAAAACGGACCGAATATCATTCCAAGAGAATGGGTAAAAGAGCTGATGGACAATATGCCGAACAGTACCATTATTGAAACCAATACGTATTATGAAGGGGACCGTTATACGACCTCGCAGCATCTGGAAACATTGAAGGTCAACGGATGGACGTTTGCACCGGTGGACATTACCGATGCCGAAGGAGTAGCTATGCTACCGGTCAAGGATGGAAAATGGTTTACGGAAATGGGTGTTGGACAGTCAATGCTGCAATATGATTCCTTATTGGCGCTGACCCATTTTAAAGGACATGCGATGGGAGGTTTTGGCGGTTCCAATAAGAACCTGGGAATCGGCTGTGCGGATGGTCGTGTCGGAAAAAAGATGATCCATTCCAGCGATACGGAAATGTGGGGCATCGTGACCGAAGAGCTGATGGAAAAGATTGCCGAGTCTACCAAGGCAACCGTGGACTTTTTCGGAAAGAACGTAGCCTTTATCAATGTGATGCGAAATATGTCCGTTTCCTGCGACTGTGAAGGCGTATCGGCAGCTCCGGTTGTTACACCAAATATCGGAATAGTGGCTTCTTTGGATATCGTTGCGGTCGATCAAGCCAGTGTGGATCTGGTTTATGCGTTAAAACCAGAGGAACACAAAGATCTGGTAGAACGGATCGAATCACGCCATGGCTTGCGACAGCTGTCTTACATGCAGGAAATGGGTATGGGGAATACGAAATACGTTCTTGTGGATCTGGATCATGAACAAAGGATCATCGAACCAAAAGAAGCGGTCAAAGACGTTGTACCATTTGAATAACAGAAAAAGGAGCAGATATTCTGCTCCTTTACTGGTTCTGTGCGATATAGTCATTGATGTTTCTTTCGATGACATCAAAATTTAAAGGACCACCTTCTAATAAAGCCTTGTGGAATTCGATTTCATCAAACTTGTTCCCTAGCGCATCCTCTGCTTTTTTACGAAGTTCCATGATTTCATGGTATCCATAGTAGTATGGAAGGAATGCTCCCGGACTGCTGGCCAGCTGATCATAGAGGGCTCTACAAGAGTCTTCACCGAATAAACTGGCATATTGATCTATGAACTCATCCAGTGAAAATCCGTTGTAGTTTACATCAATATCCATTAAGCAGATCAGGGCATGCTCCAGATCAGCATAAGCGTTTTCGAATTCAATGACATCTTTATCCGCATCTAGATAGTACAAGCTGCGGTTTTCAATATATGTCGCATAGCCTTCCTGGAATCCCAGTTCACCGAATAAGCTTTCAATATCATAATCCCGGTTTTGCAGCGTATAGTTGATCTGGTACATATGGCCCGGAATGCCTTCATGGGCAAAGGTCTGGTAAATATCCATTTCACTTGGATCTTTTCCGTAATCCCGGGCATTGAAACGAATACGGTTCTCGGTATTCTGGTCAATACAAGGAGATACATAATAAGCGACAATTCCGTTTTGTGACTGTTCATTGGACAGCGTCTCAATACCATATTCCGGCATATCGATTTCCGGGAAGTGTTCGGAATAATGCTGATTGAGGAAATCCAGGATCTCTTCCGGAGAAGTAAACTCGGTTTCGATTCCAAAATCGGCATCACTGCTTCGTAAGATCTTTACGGCATCGTTATATTGATCGACCATGTCATCGTGTACTTCCTCAACTGACTTATTGGTTCCGGTCTTAGCTTTGACGATATGAGCATAATACGCTTTCCCTTCCGGATCCAAAGTGGCTAACCCTTCCACCGGTTCTACATAATCCTTTAACTTTTCCAGCTCATCTTTCAGATAAGTGAAACTTGGAGAATAGTCTTTATCAAGTGCTTCATGAATCTGTTTTTTATATTTTTCGGCTTTTTCCGGATCCAGACCTAATTCATCCACTTCCTTATCCAGATTGCTTCGGACGACGCTGTCTTCCTGTGCATCGATAACATCCTGTAAACTGCTCATCGTTTCATCATAATCAAAACGCAATAAGCCTTCCTCAGCTTGTTTCTTGGAATAGTCAATGGCTTTTTCACAATAAGTCGGTACATCCTCGATCAATTCGATCAAATACGGAATATCATCTTCTGTATAAAGCTCATAGTTGGAAAAATAGTTAACAAGGTTGGAATGAACAGCGCTCATAGGGCTCCATATACTGTCAAGATAATCATATTTTCCGCTATATACTTCTTCGGCTAAAGCGTTAGTGAAGATGTATTCATCATAGAGCTCCTGTTGTTTTTTATCCAGGGTCTCATAATCAAAAGCTTTCAGCTTTTCGTTGGTTTTCGCCAATTCTTCTTTATCTTCTTCCGTCGGTAAAAAATCACCCAGAGTGACATCTACCTTTTCCATGTCAAATCCGTATTTTTCCGGATCGGCTACATTTTGATGTAAGGTTGTATAATCGTTTTCCAACGTTTCTTTGAATTCGTCCTCCAGGAATTGAGTGAATTCTTTATTTGGTGTTGCAGCAGCCTGCACCTGTGCAACTGTATTATTATCTGCTGGTTTATGGACCTGGCCACTACCGGCAGAGCAGGCACTCATGGTTAATACGAGCGCAAATGATAGTAATTGTTTTTTCATATGGTTCCTCCAGTTGTTATTTTACCATAATTAAAAAGAGGATTCTCGATTATTGAGCATCCTCATGGTTTTTCAATTGTACTGTGGTCAAGCCGACTCGATGATTTTTGACTTCCTTGATCGTGATGATCATCTTCGGCAGGTTCATTTCAAACTGGGAACCATCCTGAGGAATATGACCGTAATTGCTTAAGATAAAGCCATTGAAGGTTTCATTGTCCTGATCCTCCAGATCAATATCCAGCTGTTCTTCTACATCGGATAATTCCGCTGATCCGTAAACGATCCATTGATTGGTATCGATCTGTTTGATATCCTCCGGTAAAGTATCTTCATCTTCCTCATAGATTTCCCCGACCAGACTTTCCATGATGTCATGTAAAGTACAGATACCGGTCATTCCACCATATTCATCCAGAACGATGGAGAAATAGTTCTTACGGTTGGTCATTTCCCGGAACAGATG
>DGUK01000044.1 GCA_002394635.1 Faecalitalea sp. UBA4312 | reverse complement strand
CAGCAGATAGAACAGAACAAAGCGGAAATGATCATATCAACGATTCCTCTGCATTACTCGGTACTTCCGTCCGTCATTGTAGAATCTCCGATGCTGACAAAAAATGATATTGTATCGATTCAAAGGATGGCGCTGGAGATTCGGGATGGCTATTCAGAACCGGAAGATATTCGATATGAGGAGCAAAAAGAGGACTCCCGGGTCAACGGTGATTTCTTACATCTATTGAATACACAGCGCATACAACTGAATGTGGAAGCTGAAGACTGGCAGGCGGCCATCCGGCAAGCCGGCAATCTGCTGGTAAACACAAAAGCGGTAGAACCGAAGTATGTAGAAGCGATGATCAACAGCGTAAAGAAAAACGGCCCTTATATTGTCGTATGCCCCCAAACGGCGTTACCTCATGCCAATCCGGAAGATGGTGTGCTGCAGGAAGCCGTAGCCATCGTACGATTGAAAAAACCGGTTGATTTTCACAGTGGTATCAATGATCCAGTGTATTTTATCGTTGCCATGAGCATTCTGAGTGCACAGAGCATCAATGCGGCTATTTATGATTTGATGTTGATTTTCGGAAACGACAAGCATCGTCAGCATTTGATGCAATTCCAAGATGAGACAGAAGTATATAATTATATAGAATCACTGGAGAAGCTGTAACAGCTTCTTTTTTTAGTCCAGTTTGATGAAAAATGCAGGAAATCATTTGGACTTAAAACCTAACTTTAAAAACGATATATTATAAAGAACATACAAAAAAAAGCGTCCAGTTTGATGTCAAAGAAGTTCATCTTATTGGACTTTTTTATAGACTGAGAATTTTTATAATAAGAATTGTAAGAAAGGTAAGAGTATTTGGAGGATATATGAGAGAGATTCTAGAGGACAATGAGAAGAAATTTCTGGCTTATTCCGTTGATGCACGATCCAACTATGATGCACTGGAACAATTAGCAGGATTGTTGACGGAGAAAGGGTATGTAAAAGATACGTTTAGCGCAGCCATTCTCAAAAGAGAAAAAGCCTATCCGACAGGACTGCCAACCGGAGAAATCGGTGTTGCGATCCCGCACGCAGATCCGGAGCATGTGAACAGACCGGCCGTATGTTTAGGCGTGCTGGAGGAACCGGTCAACTTTATCGTGATGGGTTCGGAAACGGATGAAATATCGGTATCGATCTTGTTTATGCTGGCAATCAAACATAAAGAGGATCACATGACTTTGTTAACGAAGCTGATTGACATTTGCCAGAATCAGGAAACGCTGAATTCTCTGTTATCGAAGGATGAAGAGACAATACAACGGGTTCTTGAAAGCTTATACGATTAAAAAAGGAGGAGAAAACATGAAAAAAATTTTAATTGCTTGTGGTTCGGGAGTTGCTACATCGACAGTAGCGAATCAAAAGATTTCATCTATGCTTGATCAAAATGGGTATAAAGGACAATACCACATCGAACAATGTAAAGTATCGGAAGTAGTGGCCAAATCCGATGGGGCTGATTTCTGTGTTTGTACAACAACAGTCAGTGGAAAGGCAAAATGTCCGGTGTTGGCAGGATTACCTTTATTAACAGGCATTGGCTTGAACAAACTGTATGATCAGATTTTGGAAGAAATGAAAAAATAAAAGGAGGAGATTATGGACGTTATCATTCAAGCATTTGGTTTTATCAATGATTTAGGAGCGACGGTTATGATGCCGATCATCCTCTGTATCTTTGGTGTTGTATTAGGAGCAGGCTTTGGAAAATCCCTGCGTGGTGGTTTAACGGTCGGAATCGGTTTTATCGGCTTGAATCTTGTCGTTGGAATGATGGGAGACAGTTTAGCTCCGGCCGTACAGGAGATGACAGCTCGTTTCGGTTTGTCGTTATCAACTGTTGATATCGGATGGCCGGCAGCGGCAGCGATTGCGTTTGGTACGAATCTGGGATTGATCATTATTCTGATTGGATTGTTTGTCAATATCGTTATGTTGATCACAAATACAACACAGACGATCGATGTGGATGTCTGGAATTACTGGCATTTCGCATTTACCGGTTCTCTGGTTGCCGTCATCACCGGAAACTTCTTATATGGAATTATCGCAACGATTGTAAATATCATCATTGTTTTCGTCATTGCAGACTTGACAGCGCCAAAGGTCGAAGAAACTCTTGGAATGCCGGGTGTATCCATTCCTCATGGATTTACCGCTGCTTTTGTACCGATTGCGTGGGTTGTGAATAAAATTATTGATGCAATCCCTGGCGTAAGGGATATCAATATCGATATTGAAAAAATGCAGGAACGTTTCGGTATCTTTGGCGAGCCGATGTTGATCGGAACGATCCTGGGTATCATCATCGCTATTCTGGCTGGTTATGATGTAAAGGGCGTATTAACAACAGGTATCACATTAGGGGCTGCTTTGGTCTTGATCCCGAAAATGGCGGCTCTATTGATGGAAGGACTGATGCCGATCAGTGAAGCAGCACAGGAATTTGTGCAGAAACATTTCTCCAATCGTGGGAAAGTGTATATCGGACTGGATTCAGCTGTCGGTGTCGGACATCCGGTATGTTTGACCGTTTCCTTGATCCTGGTTCCGTTAACGATCTTCCTTGCGGTCATCTTACCAGGGAACACGGTACTACCGATGGTTGATCTCTCCGTATTACCTTATATGTTTGTTCTGATTGTACCATTGGTGAACGGGAACGGATTCCGTGCCATCATCACTGGTATTGTCAGTCTAATTGCCGGATTGTATATTTCTACAGCGATGGCGCCTGCTATGACTAACGTTGCCAAGGAAGTCGGCTTTGCGATTCCGAAGGGAGCTTCTCTGATTTCTTCGATCTGTGATGGCGCCAACCCGTTAAGCTTTATCCTGACCAAAGCGCACGAAAGCATCATTGGATTAATCATCGCGGTCGTCTTCGCTTTGGCACTGGCTGTATATAATCGTAGAAGAATCTTGAAAGAAGCGGCGGAAGCAACGGAATAGTTCCGCAAGGGAGGATTGTGATGAAAGAGTATACATACCAAAAAATGTCTCATTACTGGATACAGATCGTATTTCCTTCTCTCCTTGCCGGATGTGTCGGAGTTTACGGCTTTGTAAAACTGATACAGCTTTGGCAGCCGGCGTATTTACTGTTGTGCATGGTTTGTGTCTATACATTTTGGAATGTGTTCATCTCTCTCAGCAATCCTTCGGGCATCTCTTTCGATGGAAAGGGTGTAACGTTTTATACCTTTTCCCGAAAGCATACGTATTCAATCGACCAGCTGCATGCGATGCACATGCATCCTATAGCCGGAAACACGAAGGTATATATCACCCTGGATAACGGAGGCATCCGGGCAGGCAGATACTGGGTTCGTATCAGTGAGTTTGATCATAAAAACGAACTCTTGGACCAGCTGTATGAACTGTATGCGATGGTGGAACCGGATGCGCTAGCGGTCCGGGCATATCGGCAGGGGATCGAAAGAATCAACAAAAAATCCATATAATTTAAAAATGTCAGTGTAAGCTGGCATTTTCGTGCTGTGTGATAACGTCTCATGTACCTGGCCACAGGTACATTTTATTTTTTAAAATCATATTGACATTTATTCATGTTACTGCTAGTATAATAAATTGCATAATAGTCCTTGGGGGTACTATGCCCTTTTGGACGCTATAACGAAAGGAAGGCATGCATGGAGAGCAACAAAGCGTATCGAATCACGAATTGTGGCAAGAAGGCACAACGACGTGATTATTCAAAAGTAAGTGGCAACTTGGAACTGCCAAATCTTGTCGAAATCCAGACAGACTCTTATGAATGGTTTACAAAAGAGGGAATCCAGGAAGTTTTCAATGAAATCTATCCGATTGAAAACTATGGTAAAAACATCAAGCTAAACTTCTTGCGTTATCATTTCGATAAACCGAAGTATAACAGAGAAGAATCCATGTATAGAGAGTGTAACTATGCAGCACCTCTTTATGCTGAGATGGAATTGGAAATTACCGATTCCACTACAGGAGAAATCCGAACAAAAAGAGAGGAAGTTTATTTAGGGGATTTTCCATTAATGACAGAAACGGGAACGTTTATCATCAATGGAGCCGAACGTGTTATCGTCAGTCAGATTGTGCGTTCTCCGGGGGCATACTTTTCACAGGTATATGATGAAAAGAACGGAAAACAAAACTACAACTGTGAACTGATTCCGAGCCGAGGAACATGGTTGGAGTTTATGACAGAGCAGAAGAAAACGACAAATGGTCGTCTGATCAATGTATCCATTGACCGTCGTCGTAAGATCTTGTTCTCCATCCTTTTTAAGGCAATCGGTATGTCTTTAAATGTAGGGGATTTAGATGATACGCAGAATACAGAACAGTTGGAAATCTTCCTTCGTTCTATGGGAAAACAATGGCCGGAGGATCTGGCTGTTGATCAGGAACAGCGTGAATACATGAATTTGTATTTATTGCTGTATACGGCGTTCTTCGGAAAATATGAAGAAATCGAAAATTCTTTATTAAACGATAAAGTCAAGACAACACATGAGGCATTGTTGTCATTCTATGAAAACCAGAGAAGTGATGAGATGCCGATCGTCAGTGGATCTATCACATTGATGCAGGCCAAGTTCTTTGATCCACGTCGATATGATCTGACGAAGGCCGGTCGTTATAAGCTGCGTAAGAAGCTGAATGCGATCAGTCGTCTGGATGGCATGGTATTAGCCCATGATATTCTGGATGTAGATGAAAATGTCTTTATGGAAAAGGGTACTTTGATCCATCGTGATGAAAGAAATGCACTGCGTGATCAGCTGGCTAAAGGAACATATTGCAAGGCCTTCCCGTTCCGTAGTGAGTTCCATGAAGAAGATATCGTATCTATTCCAACTTCTTATCATTATGGTCTGGTAGGACGTATTTTAGCTGAAGATATCGATGCAGACAATGTATTCTATGAAAAAGGAACGGTTCTGACACGTCAGGATACCGATTTATTGAAAACGGCTGTTGATGAGGTACCGGTATATGCTGGGCTTATAGCGCAACCGGTTGAGCTGACAGAAGAAAATGCGGAGGCTGTATTGAGCTATGGACAGTATTTATATGTAGCTGGCCGTGTGACAAACCAGAAGGGACAGGATGTTGTAGATGACACGATGGAACTGCTGGTCGATCGTTATGACATCCATCGTGAGGATATCCCTGTCAACATCAAAGGGGATACAAAATATGAGCCGGAAAACCGTATCCATGCAGAAGCAGTGGAGACGTTAAAGAGCCGTGCTGCCAATGAATCGTTAACGGTATGGCTGGTTGGAGCTTGTGTCCAGGAATTGTTTGCTCTGGATGCGGATGGAAATGAAATCAAGATTATCGGAAATGATCCGTATGCCAATAAACACACCATTACCATTTCGGATATGTATGCATTCTTTGCTTATAATCTGAATGTTATGGAACATGTGGGAACAACCGATGATATCGATATGCTGGGAAACCGTCGTATTCGTTCGGTCGGTGAACTGATCCAGAATCAATTCCGTATCGGCTTGTCTCGTATGGAACGTGTGGTACATGATCGTATGTCCATTCAGGAACTGGACAGTCTGACACCGCGTAAACTGACAAATATCCGTCCTTTGACAGCGGCAATCAAGGAATTTTTCTCGAGTTCTCAGTTATCACAGTTTATGGATCAGCAGAACCCGCTGGCTGAATTGACCAATAAGCGTCGTATTTCAGCATTAGGACCTGGTGGTTTGACCCGTGACCGTGCCGGATTTGAAGTACGTGACGTACATTCATCTCACTACGGCCGTATCTGTCCGATCGAGACACCGGAAGGTCCGAATATCGGATTGATCTCAAACTTGACAACTTACGCAAAAATCAATGAATATGGTTTTATTCAGACACCGTATCGAATTGTAAATGAAGATGGTACTGTACAGGAAAAAGCTGTATACCTGAGTGCCGATGAAGAGGCCGACTATGTCATTGCACAGGCCAATGAGGTACGTGACGGTCGCTTGATCAATGAGCATGTCATTGCCCGTAAGGCTGGGGATACGATCATTGCTGATCGTAAAGATGTAGAGCTTGCTGACGTTTCCCCGAAACAGATTGTATCTGTGGCCACTGCATGTGTGCCTTTCCTAGAAAATGACGATGCTTCTCGTGCCTTGATGGGTGCCAACATGCAGCGTCAGGCTGTACCGTTGCTGAACCCGCATTCACCATATGTCGGCACAGGTATGGAATATAAAATTGCCAGGGATTCAGGTGTCGGTATTGTAGCCAAGGAAGACGGAACCATTACCTATGTAGATAGTTTACGTATTGTCAACACATCGAAAGACGGTGTGGAACATACGTATCAGTTGCGTAAATTTGCTCGTTCCAATGCGAGCACATGTATCAACCAGCATCCAATCGTGGAAACCGGAGAAAAGGTTGAAAAAGGTGATATCCTGGCCGATGGACCAAGTATGGAAAACGGCGAACTGGCATTAGGGCAGAACGTGGTTATCGCTTATTCCACATGGTATGGATACAACTATGAGGATGCCATCATCATGTCGGAACGTTTAGTCAGTGATGACGTGTATACATCTATTCATATCGAAGAGTATGACATTGATTGCCGTGATACAAAATTAGGACCGGAGGAAATTACTCGTGATATTCCGAACGTCGGTGAAAATGCCGTACGCAAGCTGGATGAAAATGGTGTGATCCTGGTTGGTTCAGAAGTAAAAGAAGGCGATATTTTAGTTGGTAAAGTAACGCCGAAGGGACAAAGTGAAGTCAGTCCGGAAGAAAAACTGTTACTGGCTATTTTCGGTGAAAAATCACGTGAGGTTCGTGACAATTCATTGAAAGTTCCACATGGTGGTGCCGGTATTGTTCACTCGATCCGAGTATTCCGTCGTGGAGATGGATCGGAGCTGCCACCAGGAGTCAATACGCGTGTAAAAGTATATATTGCACAAAAACGTAAGATCTCTGAAGGAGATAAAATGTCCGGACGTCATGGTAACAAAGGTGTTATTTCCAAGATCCTTCCTATCGAGGATATGCCGTTTACTGCGGATGGGCAACCAATCGATGTAATCTTGAACCCGTTTGGTGTACCTTCTCGTATGAATATCGGACAGATCCTGGAAATCCATTTGGGTTATGCAGCCCGTAAGCTGGGTGGTGTGAAATTCTCCACGCCGGTATTTGACGGTGTTTCCAATGAGGAACTTCTGGATGTTATGAAAGAAGCCGGCATGACACATGACGGAAAACAAGTATTGTATGATGGTATGACAGGTGAGCCGTTCGATGAACGAATCAGTGTTGGTGTAATGTATATGATCAAGCTGGCTCACATGGTGGATGATAAATTGCACGCCCGTGCAACGGGCCCTTATTCACTGGTAACGCAGCAGCCGTTAGGTGGTAAAGCACAGAATGGTGGACAGCGTTTTGGTGAAATGGAGGTATGGGCACTGGAGGCCTATGGTGCCGCTCATACACTGCAGGAAATATTGACAATTAAATCTGATGATATTCAGGGTCGTATCAAGACGTATGAAGCAATCATCAAAGGAAAAGATATTCCGGAACCGGGTGTACCAGAATCTTTCCGTGTATTGATGCACGAATTACAAGGTCTGGCTATCGATGTCCGATGTCTGGATGAGAACGGACAGGAAGTAGACATCACCAACACCGATGAGGAAGAGCAGACAGTGGCTGCACCAATCGTGATGCCGGAAGAAACAAAAGAAGAATTAGTGAATGACATGGAAGATACATTGAATGATATCGACCTATACGATGAGGAGGCGTAAGAATCTATGAGTATAAATAATTTTGCCTCGATTCAGGTTCGCCTGGCGAGTCCTGAGAAAATTCTGGAATGGTCTCATGGAGAAGTAACAAAGCCGGAAACCATCAACTATCGTTCACAGAAAGCAGAACGTGACGGTCTTTTCTGCGAGCGTATTTTCGGCCCTACAAAGGACTGGGAATGTGCTTGCGGTAAATATAAGAAAGTTCGTTTCAAGGGCGTTGTCTGTGACCGTTGTGGCGTAGAAATCACCAAATCAAGCGTACGTCGTGAGCGTATGGGACATATTCATCTGGCAGCACCGGTAGCGCATATCTGGTATTTGCGTGGGATTCCGAGCCGTATGGCGCTGTTGTTGGATGTTACGCCAAAACAGCTGGAGGAAGTTGTATACTTCGTCAGCTATATTGTAACGGATCCTAAGGATTCGGAACTGGAATACAAACAAATCATGTCAGAACGTGAATATCGTGAAAATATGGCATTATACGGATATGGCTCGTTTGAAGCTAAAACCGGCGCCGAAGCCGTTTTGAAATTATTGCAGGATGTTGACCTGGAAGCTGAATATCAGGCAATCCAGGAACAGCTGGAAAAAGCAACTGGAGAAAAACGGAAAAAACTGATCAAGCGTCTGGATACGATCAATGCGTTCCGGTACAGTGAAAACGTTCCGGAATGGATGATTCTGACAAATATTCCGGTAATACCACCGGATCTGCGACCAATGCTGCAGCTGGATGGCGGTCGATTTGCGACCAGCGATCTGAATGATCTGTATCGTCGTGTCATTACACGTAACAATCGTTTACGTAAGCTGCTGGATCTGGGTACACCGAATATTATCGTTCAAAATGAAAAGCGTATGTTGCAGGAAGCAGTGGATGCGTTGATTGACAATGGTCGTCGTTCCAAACCGATTACCGGTGCCGGAAGCCGTCCGTTAAAATCTTTATCCCATTCCCTAAAGGGAAAACAAGGTCGTTTCCGTCAGAACCTGTTAGGAAAACGTGTAGACTTCTCCGGTCGTTCTGTTATTGCCGTAGGACCGGATCTGAAGATGTACCAGTGTGGTATTCCACGTGAAATGGCTGTAAACCTGTTTAAACCATTCATTATCAATGAAATAGTGAATGAAGGATTGGCAGCAAACCCGAAAAATGCTGAAAAACTGATCGAGCGTCAGGATCCTAGAATCTGGGATGTGGTAGAAAAGGTCATTGACGGCTACCCTGTATTGATGAACCGTGCACCAACACTACACCGTCTTGGAATCCAGGCTTTCTTGCCAAAGCTGGTAGAAGGACGTGCTATGCGTCTGCATCCGTTGGTATGTACAGCCTTCAATGCTGACTTTGATGGAGACCAGATGGCCATCCATGTACCTCTGAGTGAAGAAGCACGTGCTGATGCATTGATCATGATGCTGGGCTCCCACAACATTCTGGG
>DGUK01000050.1 GCA_002394635.1 Faecalitalea sp. UBA4312 | reverse complement strand
AAAGACACTGTTTGTCGATGGGTTCAACACCATCATCACACTGGAAATAGCGTACTGTCATTCTTTGTTGCTGACAGGCATGGATGGAACGATCCGAGATCTGGCCGGACTACACGGAACCTACCGGATCATTGAGGAAACCACACAAGCCATTGACTGTTTATATCAAACATGTCAGAATCACGATGTTGCCGGCTTACATATTTATCTAGATGCGCCGGTTTCCAATTCCGGACGTTTAAAAACCAAGCTGCTTGACATGGCGCAAGCCAGTCCTTTGGACATAGAAGTAGATCTGGTTGATGATGCCGATCATTATCTGGAGACAAAAGACAATGTGGTAACCAGCGATGCTATCATTCTGGACCGGTGTAACAGCTGGGTCAATCTGGTCAAAGCTTGTATAGAACCGCTGCATCCCAAGATCATCACAATCTTTTAGAAGGAGAATCACTATGACACGACAATACTGGAGAGCTTCCAACTTATTAAATCCCGTACCGGCTGTATTGATCAGCTGTGCCGATGAAAATGGGAAACCCAATGTGATGACAGCTGCCTGGGCAGGAACTATCTGTTCTGATCCTGTTATGGTTTCTGTATCTATTCGGAAACAACGTTATTCGCATGACATCATTGCCCGTACCGGAGAGTTTGTGATGAATCTTTCGACAAAAAAACTTGCGAAAGTTACGGATTTTGTCGGCGTACGTTCCGGACGTGATATCGACAAATTTGCCCTGGAAGGCGAGATGAAATTAACACCGTACCCCTCCCGCTTTGTCAAAGCACCGGGCATTGAAGAAAGCCCGGTCTCCCTGGAATGTAAAGTTGTACAAGTCCTGGAACTAGGAACCCATGATATGTTTATTGCCAAAGTACTCAGCACCAATGTCGATGATACCTATCTGGATGAAAACGGAAAACTGGATCTGAAAAAAGCCGAACTGATTGCCTATAATCATGGGGAATACTATGAATTAGGAAAGCTGTTAGGAACCTTTGGGTATTCCGTACGAAAAAAGAAGAAGAAAAAAAGAAAGAAGCAGACTTTTTAAAATCTGCTTCTATTTTTCAAATCCATTCCATACCGGTTTTCCCGGATAGATTTTGGCTTTCTGTTGCCCTCTTAATACACGTAAGGCGCCATAGGCCAATGCTTCCTGTTCGAATTCTCCCGGATAAGATGTAACCGGTGCGATCCATTCACACGATTCTTTGATTTTCTGTTCAATATCATCAAACCGCAGTAAACCACCCGTCAAGATGATGGCATCCACCTGGCCGGCTAAAGCGGTACTCATAGCACCGATATATTTAATGATCTGATAGATCATCGCATTCCATACACGGACCGCATGCGGATCGCCTTTTTCCACACGAGCATGGATCTTATCTGAATCCGATGTGCCGAAATGGCTGGAAAAACCACCAGCTTCCGTACAGAGATTTAAGATTTCATCATGAGATTTATCTTGTAGATAATGAATGACATCCGTTACTGCCATACTGCCCATCCGTGTCGGTGTAAAAGGCCCTTGTCCTCCCCCGGCATCGTTCCCATCAATCATTTCTCCTTTACGATGTGCAGTTACGGAAATACCGCCATCGATATGACAAACAATAAAATTACAGTCTTCATAGGGACGCCCCATGACTTCCGCATGATGTTTGGCAGCCGCCTTCAGATTCAAGGCATGCGATACAGCCTTGCGATATACCCCTTTTAATCCGGTAATGCGGGCTAAATCACAATATTCATCCACAATCGGAGGATCGACCATAAACATCTTTCCACCATAGATCTTCTGAATTTCCTGAGCCAGCTGGACTCCCAACATGGATGTATGATACAGGCCTCCTTTGGCTTCTCTTGTATCCTTGATCAGGCGGTCATCCACAACATACGTCCCGCTCTTGACGGAATAACAGCTTCCTCCTCGTCCGACGATGGCATCCAGCCCAGTCAGATCGATGTTGTTGTCGTCTATAAACTTCATGATCACCATCAGTCGGTATAACAGCTGATCATTGATCTTCGGAAATTTCAACAATACCGAAGAATCATGAAATACATTGGTTTTAAATAAACATGTTTCATCTTCAAACAGGGCCAGCTTTGTTGATGTAGACCCTGGATTGATCACAAATATCTTAAACTTTTTCATATCCTCATCCTAAACACTTCCAACGAATATTCTATGCCTAAGTATTTTAAAGGTCAAATGGATTCCATTATTCCTCTTCGCTTCAAACCCACTCGGTCTCCTTCAGATCACGATTCGTTCGTTTTGATCTGAACATGATTTTCATAACAGGCTTTCTGAAGGGATGAAGACACTTCCCGGTCTGTAACAAGGATATCTATATCCTTCCATTCAAAGATCTGATAGTAGGAAACCTGATCCATCTTTGAGTGATCCATCAACAGCACTGTTTTTCTGGCATTTTTTGCCATCGCTTGTTTTATGGGAATATCGATGGATGAATAAGCCGTGATTCCATGCCGGGCATCCATGGTGTTCCCGGAAACAAAGAACCAGTCCGCATATCTTTGATTGATAAAGGAAGCAGCTTCCCATCCCACCATACATGCATGGTGACTGTCATAGGTCCCTCCGGTCATTTCGACATGGACATGGGTATGCTCGTCAAATGCCTGGGCTATTGCCAATCCGTTGGTCATCACGGTTATCTGTCTGTCTCTGGGAATCGATTTCACCAGATAAAAACCAGTCGAACTCGAATCGATAAAGATGGACTGCCCTTCTTTGATCATCGAAGCCGCCATTTTTCCGATTTTGGTCTTTTCTTCAATATGTACCTGGTTTCTTAATGCCAAAGGGGGAATCCCACTGTCTGGACTGACATACAGAGCGCCACCATGTGTCCGGCGGATCTGTCCATCTTTTTCCATAATGATCAAATCTCTTCGTATCGTAGGAATGCTGACATAAACGGTTTTTGCCAGCTCTTCAACAGAGGCATACCCTTTAGCATGCAGAGCAGTCAGAATCTGTGTTCGGCGTTCATCTGGTATCATAAAAGTCTCCTTATTGATTGTTTTCAATCATTTATATCGGATAATTCTGATTGTTTATCAACATTTTAGAATATCTTTGATGTATATTCAATCATCTTCTATACTAAAATCGGAGGTAAGCTATGAACGTACTTTTTTCCCCCTCTTTAATGTGTATGGATCTTCTGAATATCCAGTCGGAAATTCAAATTCTCTCGGAATATGCCGATGAATTTCATGTGGATATCCTCGATTATCACTATTGTAAAAACATGTCTTTATCCCCACCGTTCATGGAAGCTATCGCACACATTACCGACATTCCCATGGAAGCCCATCTTTACGTAGATAATATTGATAAAGAACTGGTGGAATGGTGCGTACGCAGCGGTGCCAGGATCATTACCTGTCCACCGGATGTCATTTCTCGGCAGATGTATGCGATCAAACGATACCTGGATTCCAAGAACGTACAATTTGGCATCTTTTTGAACCCATCCGATCCGGTCTCTATTATCGAACCGTATATTCAGATCATTGACCGGTTGATCATCATGAGTGTCGATCCGGGATTTGCCGGGCAGCCCTTCATCGAGACAACCTATGACCGTATACGCCAGGCTTGTCAGTTAAGGAAACAACAAAATGGACACTTTACCATCGGAATTGACGGATGTTGTAACGAAAGATATTTTAAGGAATTATACCTGGCCGGCGCAGATGTGTTTATTGTCGGAGGAAGCGGAATGTTCTCTAAATCCAGTGATACAAAAGAAGCGATGGAAATCGCTGTTCATAATATAGAAATAGCCACAAATGGAGGTAGAACAATATGAATGATTGGTTAGATGTACAGGATAAGGTCATTGTCGTGACCGGTGGTGCCAGCGGCATTGGTGCCGCCATCTGTAAAGAACTGAAAGAAAACGGAGCCATTGTAATCTCGGCAGACCGTTCTTATAAGAAACAAACAGCCCATAAGATTCCTTGTGATATCACCAATGCTGATGATGTGCAGCATATGGTCGATCAGGTCATCCAAACCTATGATAAAATTGACGGTCTGGTAAACAATGCCGGTATGTCCATGCCTCGCCTGTTAGTAGATTCTACCAAACCATATTCTCACTATGAAATGGATCTGGATTTTGTTCAGAAGATCTTTACCCTAAATGTGTTTGGTACCTTTTTATGCGCCCAGGCAGCAGCCCGCATTATGATCAAGCAGGAAAGTGGAGTCATCATCAATATCTCCAGTGAATGCGGAAAAGAAGGCAGCAACGCACAAAGTGCTTATTCAGCCACCAAAGGGGCTGTCGAAAGCTTTACCCGTTCCTGGGCCAAGGAACTGGGTTCCTATGGCATACGCGTCGTCGCTGTAGCCCCGGGTCCTATGGAAGCAACTGCTTTATGGAGTGAGGAATACAAACGCAGCATGAGCTATTGCCGCAACGTCACTATGAGCGATGTACGCCGTTCTTACCAAACGTCTACCCTGTTACATAGAGAAGGTCGCCTGGAGGAAGTCGCCAACACAGTTGCCTTCCTGTTATCCGATCGTGCCAGCTATATCACCGGAACAACCATTAATGTATCGGGTGGAAAATCCAGAGGATAAATGTCAGCAAAATATACTAAAAACTGGATCCATACGATCCAGCTTTTTTATGGATAGAACGTGTATACCATTCTATATTGTTTTTAAGACTGTATTCTTTATTCTCGGCTCTTTCAACAAACGCATCACATAAAGTACAGAAATGGAGGATATGATAAATGTCAGAAAATCGGACAACGGCATGGAGTATAATACCCCGTCCAGCCCAAACCGCATCGGCAGCAACAAGACCAGCCCCACCCCAAAACCAATTTCACGGATCATGGATAACAATGTCGACAACAATGCTTTCCCCAGAGACTGGATATGGATAAAAACCGCTTTGTTGACACAGGCTAATGGCAGCATGCATAAATATGTACGGAAGCAGCGAATCGCAAAATCCGTATAGTATGTGCTTTCATTGGCAGCGCCGAACAAGCCAATCAAAATCTGTGGGAAGCATTGAGTAATAATTAAGGCAATGACTCCGATAGAGAACTCATACATCAACAACCTTTTAAACAAATCTTTGACACGGTCGGTTCTTCCGGCACCCATATTGTATCCGACAATCGGAATACAACCGGCAGCCATGCCGACCACAATGGAAATCACAATCTGGAAAAACTTCATCACGATCCCGACAACCGCCATAGGAATCTGCGCATATTGGGCTTGCGAAAAAACAGGATCCAGGGCCCCATAGGTACGGATCATATTATTGACAGCCGCCATGGCAAACACCAAGGAGATCTGTGACAACATGGAGCAAATACCCATGGGAATAAAACGAGCGATCACATGGCCGTTTAAATGCAGGCTTTCCTTGTCCAGCTTCATGGTCTTCAAGTGGAGCAGATAATAGATTGCCAATATGGCTGTCACAACTTGTCCCAAGACGGTCGCAACGGCAGCCCCCATCATTCCCCAATGAAATCCATAGATAAACAAGGGATCAAGGATCAGGTTGAGGATAGCCCCCATTACCGTTGAGATCATCGCAAAACGAGGCGATCCGTCCGCTCGAATGATCGGATTGCACATTTGCCCGAACATATAGAAAGGAATCCCTAATGTAATATAAAAGAAATATTCCTTGGATAACTGAAAAGTCATTTGATTGACATCTGCCCCGAATCCATTGATGATGGACGTGGAAAAGCCAAGGTAGATCAACGTCAAGAATCCACTGCATAATACTGTCAGAACAACCGCATTTCCGATGCTGATTTTCGCCTTCTAAATTTCCTTGGACCCAAGAGATAAAGACACAAAAGCACAGCTGCCATCTCCAATCATGACCGCAATAGCCAAAGCAATGATCGTCAAAGGATAGACGACCGTATTCGCCACATTGCCATACGAGCCCAAATACGAGGCGTTGGCAATAAAAATCTGATCAACAATGTTATAATAATGAAATAATACAAGGAATCGAATATTTACGCATCAAGTAAGATAACGATTCCGTTTCCAAAAAAGCATTTGTATGCATAATTACCTCCCATAAAAAAAACGTGCAGACAGACTGCACAGACTTTCTATATGGGTTCGTGCAGTCGAAATCGGACTTACGCAGTTCGCTGCACATTTCATTGCAATTCTAACAAAACCTTTTTGATTTTTCAAAACAAAATTTCAAAAAAATACACCAGGTGATGCAGCCTGATGTATTTTGTTTCTATATGGATTTCATGTATTTGGCTATTGTTGATCGTATGGTTTGACTACCACTGTTTTTGCGTTGAAATCGATGAAGATCTGGTAAGCATAGTTATCTTCGCTGGTATCCCAGATTTCTACAAATTTCGGTTCGATTTCAATCAGGATCTCTGTATCCTCATGAGAATACTTGTTGTAGCTTCCCCATAGATGTTTTTTATATAAAGTCTGGAAAGTAAGACCTTCTTCCTCTGTCACAAGTCCTTTGTTGGTCGCTGTCCCTTCGATCTGTACACCGCTCCAGCACAAGGCTACTTGTGGATTTTCAAACAGCTGCTGGGTCTTGCGAAAGTTTTTATCCGTTTTAAAATACACTTTGTCATTATAAAACAGACAGCTGACATTACGGACCATCGGATAATTATCCACACAACTGGCCAATGCCATAATCTTCCAGTCCCCCAGTTTATTAAACATGATCTGAACGGCTTGTTCAAAAGACAGATTTTTATCCATACTGAACTGCATAGCTCCTCCTATTGGATCCAGCGTTTGATTGGCACGCTGATCTTCTTATACAAGAAAAATGTGATAATGCTGGTAACGACGCGGAATACCAGGTTAAACGGAATCACCGACCATAACACAAAGGTCATCTTACTTGTAACCAATGGATTGACCGCATGCGTCATTTCAATGATCGAATCCCACGATAATCCATACAGTTTGATGTATGCAGGGAAGATCAGGAACAGATTGCTGAAAACAGCCACCACAACGCATGCCAGCGAGCCAATCAGCAGGCCAATCACAGCGCCTTTTTTGGTACGATGTTTCCGATAATAGAAGATCGCCGGCAAAACATAGGAACAGCTAAGAATAAAGTTGGATAATTCCCCTGTAAACATGGAACTGGTTCCTTTAAACACAAGAATCAATCCTAGCTTGATGACAATAATTTCAATAGCACCTATCGGGCCAAGAATAAAACCACCGATGATTTCCGGTACGGATGCAAGATCAAATCGTGCAAACACAGAAAGAACCGGCACACTAAAACTAAAATACTGCAGGACAAACGCAACAGCACCCATGATTGCTGCTGTGGCAATTGCCCGTGTTTTGGATTTTGTCATAATTTACCCTCCTTAAAATCCCAGCTAATAATACGCGTCCCGGACTTTCAAGGAATAAAAAACGTGTGCCTGGCTATCAAACGCTTTGGCACACGATAAAACTCAAAAAAAATCCCATCTTTTCCCATCCGGACTGTTACCGTCGGTTCCGGAATTGCACCGGATCGGCCTGCATGCAGGTTCATGGACTATACCATCGGTAGAGAATTACACTCAACCCCAAAGACGTTTATTGTTAACTTGCACTTTAAAGATATCCTTTTTTGTGGTTCCTGTCAATCCTTGTGCACTAAATCAAAACAATGGACAGCCTGTTCCAGCAGGTCTACACTTGCTTCAATGCCCAGCCTTCCACTGTTTACACATAGATCATAGTATTCGGCACGGCCCCATTTTCGGTCCGTATAATACGTATACAGTGCAATCCGACGCTTATCTTTTGTCTGCACCCGCTTTTCGATAGCCTGATCACTCTCCCCGTATAGTGTGACCACACGGTTCATACGATAAGCCAGATCTGCATGGATGTATGCGTGGAAGGTATCCGTTCGATCTTGTAGAATATAATCGGCACAGCGTCCGACGATTACACAGTTTCCTTTCTCTGCCAGATCCCGGATCAAATTTCGCTGCGCTACATACAGGTCATCGCTGGCCTGATTGCCCCAGTTGCTCCAGGCAAACGCAAACGAACTGGATACTGTCGCATCTTCACCATGCTCTGCAATATACGACTCCGCTAAACCACTTTCTTCGGCTAACTTACGTACCAATTCATAATCATAAAAATCATAGCCCAGACGTTGTGCTAATTCTCTGCCGATAGTACGACCTCCACTACCGAATTCCCTTGTAATGGTTATCACCTTTGCCGTCATATAAATTCCTCCTGAACATAAAAAGACAAGCCTTCTTATTTTATGCTTTTTCAAAGAACACTTGTCTTGATTAATTTTATTTTATCACAGTTTAGCTGACAAAATTATAATTTCCATCACTGATACAGACCCAGCCACCACTGGTCTTTCCCCATGTCATTCCTTTGTTGTCAACAGTGGTTGAAATCTTAATGGTTTCCCCGTCTTCATAAGTTCCGACAATTTCCGCATCGGTCGATGGTGATTTGCGCACATTCAGAACATTGCCGCTGCCCACGTTCACACGATAGGACTGTGTTGTCGGTGCAGGAGAAGGGTCTTTTTGCTCCTTCTGGGATTCCTCATATTCTTCAATCGCTTCATCTCGTTCATCTTCTGCTTCTTTTTTTGCAGCTTCTGCTTCTTTTTGTGCCTTTTCTGCATCCAGGCGGGCCTGTTCGGCCTCATCCTTGGCTTTTTGTGCCTTCTTTTTTTCTTCCTCTGCCTGTTTTTTTGCTTCCTCAGCTTCTTTCTTGGCCGCTTCAGCTTCTTCTTTATCCTTTTCCGCCTTTTCTTTTTCCTCTTTTAAAGCGGTAATCTGCTGTTGATGGGATGCGTTGGAGCTCCGTACAGCCCAGAATCCACCTATCATTCCGATAATCAGTACAGCACTTAAAATGGCCACCCAGCGTTTGGAGGTCTTTCTCTCTTTACGATATACCGGTTGGATCTGATCAGCCAGGTCAGAATCATGAAATTCGATCCAGTCATCCATGCCTTGTGTCCACACCTTGGTATCCATCCGAAGTTGTCCCTGGTAGAACCGTTCCACCATTTCTTCTTTGGTAAACGGTCCGATCTTTTCGTTTTCCTCCAAATAGAGCCAATATCCAGGCAATACTTCCGGCTCTTTCTTTACGATCCAGCCTGTATCATTATAGTGGATCCATGCATCCATTCCTACCTCAAATACTTCAGTGGAGCCTTGGATCCGCTGCTCTTCATACCAGGTTTTCAGTGTATCGGGATCCATAGGTCCATATAACTGTTCATCCAGCCGACAGAACCACTTCTTTTCCTCATCGATCAGTTGTTGGGCCGCAGCACTGGATCCGTATGTCTGCCAGTCATCCATGCCTTCACGCCATACATAGGTATCAACATCGATTTTTTGCTTCTTGAAATAATCTGCCATTTCCAAAGCCCGATACGGGCCTTTGGTCTGTCCGCTTTCGGAATAATACCATTGATCTTCGGTATCCGCTGTTAAGACAATTCTTTCCAGCGATGCACCGCAATACCGGCAAAAGGAAGCACCTTCTACGTTTTCGGCACCACATTCATAACATTTCATCCGTTGATCTCCTTTCAACCATTATTAACATACTGTTAATAATCGTTCAAGTTTTTTTACTTTTCCTCTTTGGCCCAGTTCACCAAACCACCTTGGATAAAAGCCGGAACAGCCACTGGCTGCGCGGATTCCAGATTCAGAGAAAACGGGATCCCGTGTTCCCGGATTACGGTCTTTAAAAAGATATTGACGGCACTGGACATATTTAATCCCAGTTCTTCAAATACTTGTTCAGCTTCTTTTTTTACTTCGCTGTCTACGCGAATATTTAAATTGGTCATGGACATACAAAATCCCTCCTTTGTGAGTAAATATTATGACATCGTAATGACATTGTCAATATATAATTCATCTTTTTCATCAAAAAAGATCATCTTTCGATGATCCTATTCTTTGGCTCCATATTGTTGATAATACGCATCGATCCGCTGCTTCAACTGTGGATCGAGTGCATCGCCCAGATACTCAATGACTTCCGGCATAGATACGATTGCGGCAGTCGGAAATCCATACAGATCGCTGATTTCCCTTAAAGCCGTGCGGCTGCTTTTTCCTTTTTCATTGCGGTTTAAAGAAACAATCAGCCCTTTGATCTCCACATTGGCCGCCTGGCGTACTTTGGGAACCGTTTCCTCCATGCTCTTACCGCTGGTGGTGACATCTTCGATCATAATTACACGATCTCCGTCCTGCAGCATAGACCCGAGAAAACCGCCTTTATCTGCTCCATGGTCCTTTTCTTCCTTACGATCACTGCAATAACGTACTTCTTTATCATAAAGTGTGTCAAATGCCATGGTTGTCGCAACAGCTAACGGAATGCCTTTATATGCCGGCCCAAACAATACATCAAAATCAAGTCCGTAATGATCTACGATAGCTTTGGCATAATATTCCCCCAGCTTTTTAAGCTGCTTTCCGGTTACATATCCTCCCGCATTCATAAAGAAGGGCGATTTTCTTCCGGACTTTAATGTGAAATCCCCGAATTTCAGCACTTTGCTTTCAAGCATAAAGTCAATAAATTCTTTTTTATATGCTTCCATTATTTCATCATCCCTTCTATCCTTTCATACGTAGCTTTTGGGTCGGCGCTCTTTGTGATGGAACGACCAACGACGATATAGTCGCACCCCTGCTCTTTCGCATAGGCCGGGGTAGCTACCCGTTTCTGGTCATCCTTGGAATCCTCTGCCAGGCGGATGCCCGGAGTGACTGTCAAAAAGTCATCCCCGCAGGCTTCATGAATAGCTTTTGCTTCATGTACGGAACATACCACCCCATCCAGGCCGGCTGCCTTTGCGTTTTTCGCATAGCGGATCACACAATCCATGACTTCGCCGGGAATCCCCAGTTCTTCATTCATCGCCTCTTTGGAGGTGGAGGTAAGCTGGGTCACCGCAATGCATAGCGGACGTTTTCCATCGGCACCGATCTTCAGCCCTTCCATGGCTGCTTTCATCATCGCAATACCCCCGGCTGCATGGACATTGACAATATCCACGCCTAAGCCGGCTAGGTTTTTCATGCCGCCTTTTACCGTATTAGGAATGTCGTGCAGCTTCAGATCCAAAAAGATATGGTGACCCATCTTCTTGACCGTCTGGATCACATCAAGACCGCACGCATAGGTTAATTCCATTCCGATCTTTACATAAATCGGATGATCAAAAGCCTCCAAAAAGGAAACTACCTCTTCCTTACTTGAAAAATCAAGAGCTACAATTGTTCTACTCATTTCTAAAGCTCCTTCCTGTTGTCTGGGTTATATCATTATATCCGTATTTTCTCAATACAGAGGGAAGTTCGTCAATGATTTTCGGGCACACATATGGATCCACAAAATTTTGGGCTCCGACTTCAACGGCACTGGCTCCGGCATACAAGAATTCCAGTACATCTTCTGCACAGGTAATTCCTCCTACTCCGATAATCGGAATGGAAACGGCTTGTGCCACCTGGTAGACCATCCGTATCGCAACCGGTTTAATAGCTGGGCCAGATAAGCCACCTGTTTTATTGGCTAATACCGGTTTGCCGGTCTTTAAATCAATTCGCATCCCCATTAAGGTATTGATCAGAACCAGACCATCTGCTCCAGCTTGTTCTACCGCTTTTGCAATTTCCACAATATCCGTTACATTCGGAGATAGTTTGACATATACCGGTTTTTTAGACGCTTCCTTGGCTAACCGTGTCACATGGGCTGCCAGTTCCGGTTTCGTTCCCAGACCAATACCTCCATGCTTAACATTCGGACATGATATATTCAGTTCGAATGCTTTCACAACCGGACTTCCATTCATCTTCTCGATGACTGTCACATAATCCTCTTCACAAGCTCCGGCGACATTGGCGATGATCTCAGTATCAAACTGTGCCAGCCAAGGCAGTTCATTATCCAGGATATAATCTACCCCTTTATTCTGCAGACCGATTGCATTCAACATACCACTCGGTGTCTCGGCAATTCTTGGCGTCGGATTGCCAAAACGCGCTTGTGGTGTGGCGCTTTTGATCGCAATGCCACCTAATACGGACAGATCATACAGCTGTGCAAACTCACGGCCGAAGCCAAAACAGCCGGAAGCTGGAATGATGGGATTTTTTAACTGCAATCCTGGCAGTTTTACGGACAGATTCATGACAGCACCACCTTTCCGAACGGGAATACCGGCCCATCCTTGCAGACTCGATAGGCATGTCCTTGCTGGTCTTTGACAACACAGCCCATACAGGCTCCTATGCCACAAGCCATGCGTGCCTCCAAAGAAATATACCCGTTAGGGTATGTATTCTGTAACGCCTTCAACATGGGAAGCGGTCCGCAGGAAAGAATACAATCACAATCTATGTTTCTTTCCTTCAGAGCATTTATGACTGTGCCCTTGGTTCCCTGTGAACCATCCATGGTTGCGATGGAAACCGAACACCCCAGCTTTATAAACTCTTCTTCATAGAAAATCTGTTCTTTATCGTTAAATCCCAGGACCACGTCCACCTTGGTATTTTGGGCCCGGTATTGTTTGGCGGTTTCATATAACGGCGGAACACCGACACCACCGCCGACAAGGACAACATGCTCTCTTTGTTCGATCGGAAATCCGTTGCCCAATGGCCCGAACACATTGATCGTCTGCCCTTCTTCCATTTCCGACAAACGCTTGGTTCCTTGTCCTACGACTTTATAAATAATGACAAGGCTGTCTTTTTTTATCTCACTGATAGAAATCGGACGGCGCAGATACATGCCCGGTACCTGGATCTGAATAAACTGGCCTGGTTTAGCCTGATTGGTCATGGAAGTCTGCAGTTCCATACGATACAGATCCACACCAATTTGCTCCTGTTTTATAATTTTTGTGTTTTCTACCATACTACCCCTCATTTATTCGCTCATTTCAAAGGCGGGAATTCCAAAAGCCCGCTTCATGATGGCTTTTCGTATCAACATTCCATTGTGCATCTGTTCAAAGATCCGGCTCTTTCGGGCCTCCACCAGATCTGTATCGATTTCAATCCCACGGTTGACAGGTGCCGGATGACAGATGATTGCCTTCGGGCGCATCTTTTCATATCGCTTCTTTGTCAAGCCATATTTTTCCAGGTATTCCCCGTTTTTCATACCGGAAATGGCGGCTCCTCTTTCCTTTTGGATCCTTAACATCATGACCACATCGGCCCATTCGATAGCTTTGTCAAAATCCATGGTTGGATATCCCGGTCTTTCCCATTCCTTCGGGCCGGCAAACGCAACCTGGGACCCCAGTCTTTCCAAAGCTTCTTTATTGGAGGCAGCTACACGAGAATGCAGAATATCTCCTACAATAACGACCTTCAGTCCGGATAACGTTCCAAATTCATTATACATGGTCAAAAGGTCCAAAAGGCACTGGCTTGGATGGTTACCTTTCCCGTCTCCTGCATTGACGATCGGAATATTGATATTCTTCAATTCTTTAAAGTATTCATCCTTTGGATGTCGTATGACCACGCATTGATAGCCGATCATCTCAAACGTCTTGACAGTATCGTATAAGGTCTCTCCTTTGGTGATGCTTGAAGACTCTGCTGCAAAGTCAGCCACTTTACATCCAAGCTGCAGCTGTGCACTCTCAAAGGAGAAATGCGTACGGGTGGAAGCCTCAAAAAAAAGATTAGCAACCAATGCATTCTGCATTGGCAATTGCCAATCTTTGTGAGAATCATCAAAAAGTCTAGCATCATGAAGAATACTAAAAATATCCGTAGTCGATAAGTCTTTCATCGTTAACAAGGAATGCTTATTCATAAACCTACCTCCATATGTTTCAAAAAAAGAGGAACGAAAAAACTTCTTTTTTTGCATTCCCCTTTTAACCTTTCACATTCTATCACACTCCGTCTTTATTTCAAATATGAACTGTAAAACTTTTAAAGAATTATGAATTCCTCTTATTCGTTGATTTCCCTTTTGAAATTATGTATCATATTCTCAATACCAAAGGAGATTTACAAACCATGAGCATTGATGACTTACCAAGTGAGCCGTTAACCCTATTTATCCTGTTGTGGATCCTGACTTTTATTATAGGATTCTTTTCCAGCCTGGTTCAGATTTATATTGAAGATGAACCCAATGACATCAAGAACAAATATTATGCATCCGCCCGGTGGATCCAGATTTTCTGCGGATTCTGGAACGGTGTTTTATCTACTATGATCTTCCCGTATCCATTCCTGATCGTATCAATTATAGATATCTATTTATATGTTCTTTTGTCCGTGCAGATTCCGAAACGACTGGCTCATTTCCATGACTGGAAATCACAGACGATGTCCATCTACGGCGCATTTCGTCCTCTATTGATCCTGTTATCCCTGCCGGTACAGATCAAAACCTTCTTCGATGATGATATTTTTGAAGAAGACATCCGGGAAATGATCAATGTCGGTATGGATATCGATGAACCGCAAAAGGAAATGTTAGA
>DGUK01000008.1 GCA_002394635.1 Faecalitalea sp. UBA4312 | reverse complement strand
GTTTCCCATGCGATGCAAGAACAATGCGTACATTACTCATAATTATTCACTCCTTCTTTCTTATGTAGGCGTTTTCATTAGCTAAATAGTAGCATTTCCATTTTTTCTAAACCATTTAAAAATTTCACCAGGGTTACGAAACAAAAAGAAGTATATTTCACACCCCATTGTGCAATTTGTTGATTTCTAGGATTGCGTAATTAAACACAATCTAAAAAACCTTTCTTACTTTTTTTTTGCACAATACTCACGAATTTTTTTAAGCCTGATTATTTGATATTTTTGTGTAACATTAATATAGAAGTACTATTTATTAACATAATTTATTACGATGTCGTACAGGAGGTGTATAGATGTGCCAAACGAAAGACAATTAGCAATCATCATGGAATTGATGGATAATGCCGGTTCATATATAACCGCTTCCGCTCTTGCCAAAGAAAAGCAAGTGAGCCTACGCACCATACAGAATGATATGAAGGAAATACGAAAAATACTGGATAATGAAGATTCCCTTGTATTTGAATCCTCCCCGAAAGGAAGTCGGCTCCTCATTAAAAACGAAGCCGATTTTGCAAAATATAAAGAAAGTTTCTTCCTGAATTCGACAAGTTTTACCAATACACAAGATGAGCGTGTGAATGATCTGTTATTTTATTTATTGAATCAATATCGCTCCATCTCTTTGTACCAGCTGGAAACAACGCTCTATATTTCTCATTCCACTTTGATCAATGATCTAAAAAAAGCCAGAGAGCTGTTACAAAACTATAATTTGGAAATCTTACGAAATGCCAACCGCATCACCTTGGATGGCAGTGAGATCAACAAAAGAAACTGTATCCTGGAACGGAACCTGATGGTTTCCAACACATCCTTTATTAAAAAAAACCAGGATATCTCCTCCAAACTGGATATTGTTAAAGATCTTATCGTACAATCTTTCGTTGAATTAAAAATTGATATTTCCGATGTCGATCTAGCCAATCTTGTTCTTCTTTTGTATATTGCGATAGAAAGAATCAAAAAGGGATTCTATATTCAATCTTATGATCTTGAAATCTCCGAAAATCTGGAACCTGAGATTGAAATAGCCCGGACTATATTCAAGAAGATCGAAGAACAATACATGTTACGAGTTACCGAAGAGGAAATCAACTATTTGAGCTTATATTTCAAGGGAAGAGGTGGATATGCCGAGGTTGTCATTTCCAATGATACCGATGCGATGATTGAATCAATTTTGTTGGAGATCCAGGAAAAATTCGGCTTTGACTTTGGAAACAATCTGAACCTGCGTATCGCCCTGGCCTTACACTGCAATCCATTGTTTATCCGGATCAAGTACAATATGCAGCTGAAGAATCCGTTAAAGGAATATATCCGACAGGAATACCCGCAAGGTTATGACCTGGCTGTTGTATTTGCTGACCGTCTGCAAAACATTTTTCATAAACGGATCACTAGTGATGAGATTGCGTTTATCGCAATCTACTTCTATTCCGCTTTATCCGAGGTCCATGAGAACACTTCAGGCAAGCGTGTACTGGTGATTTCTTCCAATCGCGTCAGCGAGAATACCTTGATTCGTCAGACCTTATATAAATGGTTCAGCAATCAGATTTCCGACTTACGCTTCATCAGCGCTAAAGAATTGGAAGACAATCCATCCATTCTGGATCAATATGATGTCACCACGACAACGGAAAAAGGGAAGTTTTATGATAACGGCATTGCTTTATATATCAACCGATTCCCAACCCGGAATGACTATTTAAACCTGAAGCTCTCACTGGAAGGCCTGAAATCTCTTAACAATATTCTTTCCATCTTTAATAAAGACCTTTTCTTTGTGGTGGATAATGCATCTAAAGAAGAAGTGCTGCATCAGTTATGTGATAAAGTGAATGAGATCTATCATCTAGATGGTTTGTATGAAGCGGTGATTGACCGTGAATATATGCGACCAACCTTCTTCGGAAACGGATTTGCCGCTCCTCATCCAATGACACCAGTATCCAGTGATACCTTTGTTTCGGTATGTTTATCAAAAACACCGATCGAATGGGACATGGATAAAAACAAAGTACAGCTGATCCTGCTGATCGGAATCGGCAAAAACAATTATAATGCTTTCCATTTATGGAATTATCTTTCCAACATTTTCGGTGACCGTTATTTTGTAAAGAAGCTGCTGAACATGCCGACTTACGATACATTTATCGAGATGCTGAAAGAAGCATTTGCGGAAGAATAACTCCACCTCTCTTACAGGGAGAGCATTGCGCTCTCCTTTTTTTTATGAGTACCCAAAATGCACCAACCATGTTAAAATCAGTACAGAAAGCAGGATTTGAATTATGCATTATAATAAAAAGATATTTCGCAATCACTACGGACATATATGGTGGGCTCTGATGTACTGGTCTCTTGGCTTTGCCTTTTTATTTCTACAGCTGGCATATTACCCGCAGCTGTTTGGTTGGAATCCGCCTGCCGGACTGGTCGGCAGCATGGCTACGTTGTGCATGATCTGCCTGGTTATCGGTGTTCCGATCGGAGGCTTTATGTATTTCGACTGTCGTCGGATTGCCCGTCAGCAGCAGCAGTGGATCGATAAGAAGAAAATCTACTACCGCACGACGCACCGTAAACTAGTTTCCTTACGCCGTCCGGTGGAGCATACCTTGACGTATCATGTCCGCCGTTTAAACAAAATGGAAATCACCCGGCGTTTTATCGTTTGCACCGGTGATATTTCCGTTACCGACGAAACACCAAATTCAACTCGGACCTATACAACTCGGGAATTAAAAATTCCCCGCTGTTTTACCAACGAGGAACGTATCACCAAATTAATGAAGAACTTTTAGGCCATAAGGCCTTTTTTTATAATAATTCTGCCAGCATGCCGATATGATCGATCATAATATCCGGCTGAACCGGATTATCCGGCACCTCTTCTTTTTTTGTTTCACCGCTTAGTACCAGAATGCTGACAACGTCGCTGCCATCAGCCACTGCGATATCTGTATACATTCGATCACCAATAATCGCAATTTGATCCGGGCGGTATCCGGTGGCCCGGATAATATACTCTAAAGTACGGTGGCTCGGTTTGCCGAAAAATTCCGGAAATTTTCCGGTGCTGGACTCGATCAGACGTGCTATGCTGCCACAGTCAGGAATAAACTCGCCACCTTCAACCGGACAGTTTAGATCCGGATTGATCCCGTAATATGTTTTTCCATGACGGATGAAGGTACACGCTTTAGACAGCTTTTCATACGTTAATGTGGTATCAAAACCCAGGATCACGATATCCGGATCTTTGTCATCCAGTTCCCATCCGGCATTTTCAAACGCTCGCAATAAAGCCGGGGTCCCAACCACATATGCACTTTGTCCTTTATGATGACGTTCCAGATATTCCAGGATCACATCGGTCGAAACCATCATCTGCTGACGAGTGACATGAATCCCCATCTTATCCAGTTTTTCGATATAAGCCTGTAGGTCTTTGGATGAGTTATTCGTAAAGAAGTAATACTCTCTTCCTGTTTCCTTTATCTTATCCAAAAATGTATGTGTATAAGGGAACAGATCATTTCCAAGATAAATCGTTCCATCCATATCCAAAATAAAAGCCCGGATCGTCTTCATTCTTTCTTTGATTTTCATCAGGTTTGTTTCCATTTACTGTTCTCCTTTTTCTTTGAGTGCAATCAGTTGTTTTCCACACTCGACATCAGTAATCAAAACATTGATATACTTGCCCGCAATAGCGCCCTGTATGGCTGACAGCTTGCTTAAACCACCAGCGACACCTACAGAGTATGGTACTTTACGTAGTTTCTTTATATCCAGTCCCACAACGGTATTATCCGCTTTATACGCCTTTGTGTCTCCGTTTATATCATACATTTGCATGGCGATATCCCCGGCTACTTTCTTCTCCTTATTTCTTTGAATATCTTCTTTATCATAAAATCCCGTTGACATCATAGAACTTGTTTCATCCGGATATCCGATACCTACGATTGCAATATCCAGCTCATCACATTTCCGGATCGTCTCCACAACTCCTTTTTCATGCATCAGCTGACGGCAGATCCCAGCCGTGGACACGCGGGCCGGTGCATGCATCAACATAAACGAGCCATGGTATAGTTGTGCCATTCGCTCCACCAGGGAATTTGAATGCAGTTCGGTACGTACCAATCCCAATCCTCCCAATAAAGGAATAAACAATACATCTTTTACCTCTTTGTACTGTGCATGATTGACCATCTCGTTAAGCGTATGCCCCATGGAAATACCTATCACATCACCATCTTTGATGATCTGATTCAAATATTGTGCGGCAATCTGGCCAATAGAAGCTCTTTGTTGGTCGATCGCATCAAACGAAGGAGCCAGAATTACATCTTCCAGTCCATAATACTTTTCTATCTTTCTTTCAAGATCTACGTACTGCGTGTTTCCAAGATGCCGGATCTCAATTTTTACAATTCCTTTCTCTTTTGCGTTGGTAATCAGGCGCGATATCGTCGGTCTGGACAAGCCTAATTGTTTCGCAATCATCTTCTGATCAATATCCTGGTTATAGTACATATCACTGATTTGCGCCATTAAACGCACATCATCGACTATTTTCTTCATAGCACAATTATACAACGTTATGAAATACTGTCAATTTAATATAAAATTATTCAATATGATTATCTATATTCATTCATTTTTTTTGATTTTGTAAAAATATTAAGATTATCAAAAAACAGGTTCCTTTCTAAGAAACCTGTTTTCCTTCATGTTTATTCTTGTTCTTTCTGAAATTGTTTCCAAGGTATATTCAACGATTTGCCTTCGTTCAATAGTTCGTTCACATGCATTAACAAAGGAAAATCCTCTTCTTTTACTTTTCCACGTGCCGCCAAAGCTTTGACAGCCCGTGCGGTACGTGTCGCTATGACAACAGCTTCCAGCGTTTGACCTTTTAACTGCTCCATGACCTCATCGATAGAATACCCTTTGCCCAGTAACAATCCCACAGTCCGGCTTCGCCCGGCTGCTACGGTGACCTGCAGATCTCCAGCCGCATACATGATATTCTCGATACCGCCGCCGACAATACGCAACAATTCCAGCATTTCCTTTACGCTTTCCTGGAATAATGCCGCCTGTGAGTTATTGTGGTCAATACCATCATCTCCGGCTTTTTCGGCCATGCCAATTGCCAAAGCTGTCCCTAACGCATAGCCGTTTTTTAAGGCCACAGCGCACTCCAGGCCGACTACATCCTTTGTCAGGGAAATCACATAATAATCTGTTTCAAACAAGCTGCGGATCCAGCGCAGAGTTTCCATATCTGGTCCGCAATATCCCACAAAGCTCGGATCGTGATCCGAAAGATCCCGCGCCGTGCAAGGTCCTCCGATCGCATACAGTTTCAAAGCACTGTTTTTCGGCAGCTTTGTCTGCCAATATTCCGGATACGTCTGCATGGTTCCATCTTCATGATCCAACATACCCTTTGTAACGGAAATAACAGGAACTCTTTCGTCCAGGATCGGCAGAATTTTGTCCGCAAACCAATCTACGCCAAAACTAGATACTCCACAGACAACCAGATCTGTTTGATCCAACGCTTCTTTTACATCGGCACAGTTATAATAGTGGATCCCTTCATGTAACGTTCTTCGTAAGTTGACATGATAATTATCTTTTCGTAATCTTTCAATAATTTCATCATCCAGCGGGCTGCCCACCAGACGGATCTCATGCCCGTTTTCAAAAGCAGGAAAAGTCAAGGCTGAGGCCATCTGCCCGGCACCAATCAACGTTATTATGCTCATATATATCCTCCGTTATTATCTTTACCTTTTATTGAAACACGATAAAAAGCCTTTGACAAGGCTTTCTACCGATTCATCACAGCTAAGATCAGTCCCATCGGCAGCAATATAAGTGCCAGCATACCGACCATTTTCAACATCGCAAAAAACAGGAACATCGAGATCATCCAACTGAAGAATCCTTTTGATACTTTAAAGACAAGTCCCATCATATACAGTGCGATCAATGTCATCAGGATCATATCACCACCTCCTTCCACCGATAAAGAAAAAAGACTTTCCCAAAGAATCAAAAAAGATCCCTTGAAAAAGTCTTGCCATTTCTCTGATACGGGTAATATTTACCGTAATGACGATTTCAGCACCGGTTTATCAACCGTTTGGCTACTCCCTTTTTCGGATTGAGAATAATATACCACGTTCTGCATTAAAATCAATGTTTTTATTCATTATCGCTGGTAAATACCATACGTAACATTTCTTTGGTTTCAATGATATTGTCTTTGTTCACCAAAACAATGACCTGGTCGGCCGGATGTAACACCGTTTCCCCGTTCGGGATAAACTCCGTATTTCCCCGAATGACCGAAACGATCAGACACTGATCCAGGATCAGATCTGCTACCTTCTTATGTGCTGCAATCGCATCCATAGCTATCACATACGATACAAGCGATTTGTGAATATCTGATAGCGGCGTTTGTTTTCTTTGTTTAGCCAAAAGGTTATGCAGCAAGCTTTCATAGATCGGTTCACTATGTAAGCCGTTTGCCAAGGAATAGGAAATAAAGCACGTCAATACCATCGGTAACAGGATGCGCAAAGTACCAGACATTTCCGCTATAAGCACAATGCCCGTAATAGGAGCCCGTACAATAGCAGAAAAATAACCCGCCATCGCAAAGATGATAAAGTTCACATAGTATACTTCCGGTAATCCCAAGCTAATTGCTGCTTTTCCAACGATTGCACCCACCAGGCTGCCTAGGATCAATAACGGAAAAAAGATACCTCCAGGGGCTCCCGAGCCGAATGAACAGGCGGAAAATGCCAGTTTGCCCAGATACATTAAGATCAATGCTCCGATCATCAGATCGGGCTGGTCCAGCCTTGTCAGAACAGCGCCTCCTCCACACATCAATATAGGAGCGTATAACCCCAGAATAGAAGAGATCAACAAAGGAATCATCACTTTTTGATGAGGCTGTAACAGCGGAATTTTTTTATACACCGCTATCGTTGTCATGGTCAGCTTGTTGTAAAGAACACCGAGAGCTCCCGTCACCAGTCCCAGAACGACCAGCCAGCCATAATAACGTAAAGGAAGCACCTCTTCAATCGTAAAGGATAAAACCGGTGCCAGACCAAACACATTCCGACTGATAAAATCCGCTATGACACTGGCACACATAACCGACATGACAGCCTTTGTGTTAAAGCTTTTATGAACTTCTTCCAAGGCGAACATAATACCGGCCAGCGGCGCATTAAAAGCTGCGGCCAGTCCGGCACTGGCTCCACACGTCATCAAATAATGAATGTCATTGGCTGTCTGACGGAACTTTTTGCCGATGCCTTTCCCGATCATGGCTCCCAGCTGAATGCTCGGGCCTTCCCGTCCAACGGATAAACCTCCGAATACAGCCAGGGTTCCACCAACTATCTTGGCAAGCAGAACACGCCACCACTTCATATCGATCCGCCCCTGTACCTCGGCTTCCACCTGCGGAATACCGGAGCCAGATATATATGGTTCCCATTTTAATAAAAGTGAAATCAAAAAGCCCACCACCAATAAAATCGGGATCCAAAGAACCAGATAGATCATGTGGTCGTGGACATATGAAGAAATCATAAAATAGGCTTTCTCGGCATACGTCAATAAAAACCGATAAACTACAGAGATCAAACCGGCCAGTATACCGATCAGGATGGCTTCTGCGAAAATGGTCGGCGCATTGTTCAATTGGGTTGCGATCAATCGTTCACTCTGTGAGCGCTTCATATCAGTTATACCTCCGGTCAAAGGCCTCCAGACGCCCTTTATCCTTTGTCTGGTATGAAATCCATGCCAGCTCAGTGCGGACAATATCGCGCATCACCCATTTCGGATAGAATTCATCCAATGACTGACAACAGTGATTCCAGAGATAATTTTCCAAAGTATGCAGATTTTCCCCTTTTTGTTTGAGGATGAAATACCGATAGATTGGTTTATAAACCTCGTATTCCTTACCAATATCTCTTTGTTCCCTGAACTCTTCCGGCAATTCTTTATCCTCTAATACAGTCATCATATGATGCAGGAAGACAATTTCCGGAAAGAAGTATTTTTCATTATGCATAGCCCGGATAAAATAATGCCAGGCCTGTTCATAATCTCTTTCAATAAAATAGTGTAATCCCACCACATGATAGAATTCATACGTATATGGATCCTCTTTTCCTTCACTCAATACTGGATTTTCCAATACTTCATTGGCATATTTCTCAAAATCAGACGGTTGGATCTTCAATACGATAAACAGACGTGCAATCTGAATATGATACATCAGCCAGCGATTCTGTGAACGCAGGCTCTGCTCCCAAAGCTTTTCACAATAGATGGTAGCATCA
This sequence comes from Faecalitalea sp. UBA4312, assembly GCA_002394635.1. GTDB lineage: Bacteria > Bacillota_I > Bacilli_A > Erysipelotrichales > Erysipelotrichaceae > UBA4312. The sequence goes on along the minus strand of DGUK01000008.1, from coordinate 3,918 downwards.
TAGTATTCCTCCCAGCGGATCTTAAGATTTAGTATACGAAACTGATTGCATAAAGCCGTTAAAGAATGAAGCCCGGCTTTCTTTAACCAGTCTGTATTGGCATCCTCGGATTCATACCGGTAAATGTAGGTCAAGATAAAGTATCCGCAAATTTCTCGAGCTATCTCATCCAGCATCGGAAAACGGATCAACAGTTCATAAAACTCTTTTTCGTTCAGCTCCAGATCCAATACCATCTGCAACGCATCATATAAGACGGATTCCAGTGCATATTCCTTATAGTTTTCCAGGCGTCCGATCAAAGCACGGACTGCCATATGAAAGGCCGTCATATTCTCATCTTCCAGCAGCTTCAGAATATCTCTTTCATCGGCTGTAATGGTGCTCAATACCGCATCATCATAATTATATTCATATCCCAGCTTCTGTAGAAATACATCATAAATGGCGTTTTCTTCCATTCTTTTTCCACGTGCTAACCGGCTATAATCTTTACGCGGGCATATTCCATTGATAAAATCTTCTATTTTATACGTGTCATATTGGTGAGCGTATTGTTTCCGTTTAAATTCAATAAACAATCCGACTCTTCGCTTATCTTTATCCTTGATGCCTAACAACATATTTTCAAGCCCTCTTCCTTAGATACTATTCTATCAAATGTGTATCCATCATACCAATAAGAAAAGCATCGATCTTTATGATCCATGCTCCCTGTTTTTTTCGATCCTCAGTACCCAGAACCCTTTTTCTCGACCAGTTCTTTTTACCTGGTATCCCTTTTTTTCAAAATAGTTTAAAGCGCTTTGTGCTCCATGTTGTTTCCGGATCACGATCCACAACCGGCCGTCACAATGCTCCATACATTCATCGAATAACCGATACATTACTTTCTTGCCGGTCCGTATCGGTGGATTAAACAATATGCAGTCAAACATTCCGCTCTGTATCCCATCCTGACAAAGGATGGTCGCTCTTCTGTTTTCCATATTTTTGCCAGCAAGCTGACAAGCTCTTTCGTTGATGTCGATCATAGTGATCTCACAATTCCATAGATCAGAACAGATCCGTCCGACCACACCGATACCACAACCCATATCAAGAAGACGTTCAGGAGCCGTTTCATAGTGAGCCACATTATCCAGCAATACCCGGGTTCCCGTGTCCAGACGATCCTTAGAAAACACCCCATGATTGGATACAAGTTGATACGATTTGCCATGCCATGTAACGGTTAACGGGAATTCTTCATCCTTGACCGATCCATCATTTTCAAAATATTGTACCATATCCTTATTCTACCATGCTCCGTTCTCTATAGAATTCCTTTTTTTATTCTTTTGATGTCTTGAAGTGTAAATTAAATTTCTCTTTTTCTTTCCGTAAAAAAAACCTCCTTACCGATAATGGTAAAGAGGCACTAATATTAAAGAACGATGCTTACACGATAACTTTCCGGTTCAGCCGCTTTGGCATAAGCTTCCTGCATTTCATCCAGTGTATATTTTGCTTCCACCAACGGCGATACATCGATAATGCCGGTGCTCAACGCCTTGGCCGCATCTTCAAAGTCAGCGGTTGTACATCCGTAGGTTCCCAGGATTTCAGCTTCCTTATAATGGATATCATTGGCTGCCACATCAAGCTCCGGTGCCGGATAGCCAGCTGCAAATACCAGGAATCGTCCACCTTGTTTTTTCAGCATTTCCCATCCCTGTTTATATGCAAACGTATTAGCTACGGCGACACAGACCGCATCCGCTCCAACACCATCCGTCAGATCCTTGATTGCCTGTACCGCATCGGTTTCTTTGGAATTGATGGTGATAAAACCCATCTTTTTGGACATTTCTATCTTTGAAGGGATCAGCTCTGTAACAATGACACGTGCTCCAAAGGCACGATAAGCCGCTGCGTTTAATAATCCCATCGGTCCTGCACCGATAACTACTATGGTTTCAAAAGGTTTCACATGCATGATCTTGGCTCCACGAATGCAATCTGCCAACGGTTCTCCGAAAGCAGCCTGGCTCGGATCCAAGTCTTTATTTACTTTATACAGCACATCGGAACGTTTTACCGTATAATCCGCAAATCCGAATTCACCAAATTTATACCCATCTTCACTTTCTTTACGGAAATCTTTACATGCCGTTGTCATTCCTTGACGACATGCTGCACAATGCCCGCAGCCTTGATAGCCGACAATGACGCGATCACCCGGTTTGAAATCTTGTACCTTGGCTCCGACTTTTACAATTTCACCGGTTCCTTCATGTCCACCGGCCATCGGATAGCCCTGGTGTTCTCGCAGACCCAGCCATTGTTGATAGTCAACCGTACAAATATTACAAGCCTTCATTTTAATCAAACAGTCATACTCTGTCAGCTCCGGAATCTTTCTCTCCCTGACTTCAGACACTCCTTTTTTTACCAAGCAGGAAAAACGCATAAATTCTGGTACACTTGTCATAAGATCCTCCTTTTTGATCTTCTTTTTTCGTTTTTATTATAGACAACCCCAACAATATTGCAAGTCCGCTCTTTTTTTGTAATTTGTTTCAAAAAGAGCGTATAATGGATCGATATTATATATATTCTATTCATTAAATATAATTAATATATTTTATAACTGTAGTAAGATATTTTTTATATTGATTATAGATAATTTTTCTTTTTCTCCTGTTTGATAAACGTTATAAATAATTTATAATTTTCTTTTAAAAGATTATTTTTTGCAACATTTTTCATTATAAAGTTATTTTTTTCTATTATCTGTATACTCAAAGAACATCTGATCATACCATATTCCGTCTATTTCCAATGATCTGTTCTTCCTTTGTACCATATGCATCCCGGCCGTCTCCATGATTTTTTGCGAACCGATATTTTCAGGAACACACCAGGCAGTAACGGTTTGTATCTTTTCGTTCTCTGTCAAATATTTCAATACAGACAACAAAGCCTCCAGCCCGAAACCATTGTTCCATAATGCGCGTTCAATGCTAAGTCCAATTTCAATCTGGCTTTGTACAGGGTCGTGATCATAGGCTCCGATCGTTCCGATCAGCCTGTCTTTATACTGGATTGCCCAGCCGTAAAATGTCGTATCTTTATATCGTTCATTATATTCTTTTACACTTTTCTTCGCCTGCTCTAATGTCCGATATGGATTCCATCCGGAATATCGATACATAAGCGGATCTTTTCCGAAGCGTTCGTATAGGATTTCAGCATCCTGCAGTGTATGCCTGCGAAGGACCAGGCGTTTTGTTTTCAAAGGTTTTGTTCCGTTCATATTTCTCTCCAAAAGAAAAGAGCGGTCGAACCGCTCTTGTGTTGATCTTATTTTTCAACTTCCAGAATAGTTGCCCCTAAGCTTGGTACATTGATCTGTATCATATACGGTTGATTATTTCTCGGCAGACGAACAGCCTGGCAAGTCTGCGGTGTGTCTATCTTGTAATTACCGTTGAAGCGGGACCATTGTGAATTCAAGACCTCTTTGTACTTACCACCGATATGAACACCAATCTGCTGATTTTCATAACTGTTGGTTGAGAAGTTAAGAACAATCAGGAAGTCCTTCTTGGTTCCTTTACGGACATAAGTGAACAAGTTTTGCGATTTATTGTCTGCATCCATCCATTGGAAACTTTCAAATTCATAATCATGATTCCAGAATGCATCATTTTCTTCGTATAAAGCTCCCAGTTCTGAAAAATAGTGTTCAAACGCATCATGCATCGGATATTGTCGCAGGAACCAGTCACAGCTTTTCTGTTCGTCCCATTCTCTGAGCATACCTAGTTCATTTCCCATAAAGTTCAGCTTTTTGCCTGGATGGGTAAACATATAGGCATAAAGGGCTCTTGCTTGTGAGAACTTATCTTCATAGCTTCCCCACATCTTATCGAC
>DGUK01000036.1 GCA_002394635.1 Faecalitalea sp. UBA4312 | reverse complement strand
CAATCTCTATTTCCGTACGTCCGTACTGTCGTTCCTGGCTGGATTCTACATTTCCTCCCAGTGTGTAATGCATCATCTGCATCCCGTAACAGATACCGAGGATCGGCAGTCCGCATTCAAAGATGCGTGGATCACATTTTGGAGCATCATCTTCATAGACACTGTTCGGTCCGCCCGAGAAGACAATCCCTTTGACATCCTTTAATGCCAGTATCTCTTCTAAGGACATCGTATTGGAATGCAATTCGGAATATACACCGAATTCACGGATCCTACGGGCAATTAACTGATTATACTGACTTCCAAAATCCAACACTACAATTTTATCCGGCATATTGTTTATCCTCCTTGATTCATCTCTTCAATAAAGTCAATAGCGCCTGTTAAATCTTCACATCGTACACGTATATATAAATACATCATCTTATCCGGTAAGATCTTATCGGGTACATAGATCGAATACATACCGGCTCTTCTGGCTGCCATGATGCCATTTTTACTGTCTTCCAATACCAGACAGTTCTCCGGCTTTAATCCTAATCGGTCTGCCGTTTCCAAAAAGATCATCGGATCGGGTTTAGACGGGATCCCTTTTTCCTTGGAGCTGACAATTTCCTTGGGATGCATCGGAAAACCGGCATGATCGACCAGTCTTTGGATATCCGATACATAGGAGCTGGACGCAATCGCATAGGGAATGTCCTTTTGTTCCAGATATTGCACCAGTTCCTTCAGTCCCTTTTTATTGCCGGAACCAGGTTCAGGAAACTGTTTAAAAAATACATCCAGGCGATTTTTCTGAAAGCTTTTCATACAGTCGGTAATGCCCGGATACTGTTCTTCAAACTGTTCCACGACATGCGAGTCACAACCGATCAGCTGATCAAGTACAGAGTCCGGCAGATCCAGATTGCGTTTTTTTCCTTCTTCCTTCATGCCGATATACAGGATGCTCTCCGTATCGAACATGAGACCATCCATATCGAATATAACGCCCTCAATCATTTTCGGCTTCCTTTGCGCTGGCGACATAATGAGCAGCACTGTCAATAATATCCTGTACTTGTTGAGGGCTGGTAGTCCGGATCACCTTTCCCGGGCTTCCTACCACAAGGCTGTTGGCCGGGATCTCTTTGTTTTCCGGAATCAGGGCACCGGCACCAATGATGGAATGTGTGCCGATATGAGCTCCATTCATGATGATAGCCCCCATACCAATCAAAACCTCATCCTCGATCACAGCTCCATGAATAATGGCGCCATGGCCGATGGTTACCTTCTTTCCGATATGCACCGGATAGCCGGCATCCGTATGAATGATCACGTTATCCTGTACATTGGTTTGTTCGTCGATAAAAATGGAATCGGCATCCCCGCGGATAACCGCTCCGTACCATACACTGGCTTCTTTTTTCAGTGTTACATCCCCTTTGACAATGGAAGGGTGTAACTGTATATACTCTTTCTTTTCTTCGTTCATATTCTTACACATCCATACCGCTCCATTCCAGCGATCAAATTTAAAAGCACATTCGGCTAAGGCACCCGTTTTACGATATCCGTGTTTTTGATGAAAACGGATACTGGCTATATTGGTATCGGTGATACACGCGATGATCCATCGGACATTTTGTTGGAAACACCGCTCCTCTACCGCTCTTAACAACGGAGATGCCAGCCCATAATGCGGGATACCCTCTTTAAAATAAATGGTCAGTTCCACACAGGCTGCATAGCACTCCTTGGAAAAAGCCCCATGTACATAGGCATAGCCGATGACCCTGTCGTTATAAACGGCTACATAAAACGGATACGTCTGGGCAATGGACATCATTTCCTGCGAAAACGCATCCAAAGATTTGGGCTCATTTTCAAAAATGGCATCGCTGTGCTTGACATAATACGTATAGATTTCATAGATTGCCGGCAGATCGGCTGCCTGCAGGCATCGGATCATTACTGGATCTCCCAACCGGAATCACCGGTTAGCGATGCATCACCTGTTCTTCCATGCTCATAGGCAATGGTACCGGCCACCGCGATCATTGTGGCATTATCCGTGCAACAGGACATCGGTGGGACTGTAAAGGTTACCTGTGGATATTCGGTTTTTAATTCCTCAACCATTTCCCGTAACCGTGAGTTGGCTGATACACCACCGCCAACCACGAAATGACGGATATCTGGATAATCATCCAGGACCAGACGGATCTTATCAAAGATCTCACCCAACGCGCATTCCTGGAATGAGCAAGCCAGATCAGCATCCTTATAGGTCTGCCCTAAACGTTCCATACGTTTGGTATATTGCAGAACAGAGCTTTTCAGACCGGAAAAGCTCAGGTCGTATTTTCCTTGGGTTTTCGGTTTGGCCAGCTGACAGACCGGCTGTCCTTCTTTAGCTAGTTTATCAATCTTAGGTCCGCCCGGATAGCCCAGATTCATGACACGGGCCACCTTATCATAGGCTTCACCGATGGCATCGTCCTGTGTCTGGCCCAGAATATCAAAGCTGACTTCATCCTTCATGTAAATTAATTGGGAATGTCCACCGGAAACCACCAGAGCCAATACCGGATATTGCACATCCACAACCAGCTCATTGGCATAGATATGACCGGCAATGTGGTGGACCGGGATCAATGGCTTATCAAACGCAAAGGCCAGTGTTTTGGCTGCCTGTACACCCACATGCAGACATCCGATCAGGCCCGGTCCTTTGGTAACGGCCACCGCATCGACTTCTTCCATCGTCAATCCAGCCTTTTTCAGAGCTTCTTCAATTAAATATGAAATATTTTCGACATGGATCCGGCTGGCCACCTCAGGCACAACCCCTCCAAATTCTTTGTGTATATCTATTTGACTTGCGACAACATTAGAAAGGATTTCCTTCCGATCTTTTACAATCGCAACGGCTGTTTCATCACAGCTGCTTTCAATTCCTAATACAATCATACAAGTCTCCTCCTATAATTTTCTTACCATAACGGCAGCGTCTTCTCCATCGGAATAATATTTTTTGGCTACATGAACGCATTGGAATCCACACGATTCATACAATGCCAATGCCGGCCGATTTCCAACCCGGCAATCCAGTGACATGGTCAAACAGCCCTTTTGTTTGGCGTGTTTCATCATTGTTTCCAATAAGAAGGTAGCAGCCTTTTTATGTCTGTACT
>DGUK01000090.1 GCA_002394635.1 Faecalitalea sp. UBA4312 | reverse complement strand
GTCTCGGTGCTTGTGTTGATAAATAACAAGCCTGTTGGCGTTTCTTCCATCCTGGATGTATAACCGGCTGTATTCGATTCGGACACATGATAGGTATATTCTGATCCGTTAGGGGCATAGATAGGAAGATTGTCAAACGAACCGGACCAGCCGTTGTCATTATTTAAGATCAATGTATAAGGCAAAGCCTCCGTAAACACCATAGAGCCATAAGAATACGTGCGATAAATGGAGAAAGCAGCAGAGGATGCAGCAGGACCGATCCATTCTTTTGTAACCTGGATAGACGTGGTCGGACAAAAGATCCGAGAAGCTTCCTGGTTGTCGGTAGCCACGGTAATGGATTTTGAGGCCGACGCAAAAGAGATCGAGCCGGAAACATCTTGTTCCGTACTTAAGGTCATATGAATAAGCAATGTTCCACTGCCATCACCCATAACCGGGCCAAAAGTCAGTTTGTATGTTCCGTTGCCTAAATCCTCCACAGAAGAAAAGTGTTGTTCATAATTCGAAATAGAGCTAGCGGTGATCATATGAGAAGGGACTGTAGCTAACAGATAGTCTCCTTCATGAACGGCAGTAAATGAATAATTAATGGAAGCGACGACAGTTTCCTGGGAAGTGTAGATTTCTTTATCGGTTGTGATTGAAGCGGTAATAAAAGCAGAAATGTCTCTTGGTTCTGTTTGCTCCGGTGGAGCATTTGGATTCTGCTCGGTCATGATATCCTGCACATCGGTCGTATCATAAAACGGTGTTCCTTCCGAAACATAAGGTTCCATGGCTGGTTCCGTTTCTGATTCATCCGTTACTTCCGAACCGTTATCTATAGGTTCCTCTATAACAGTCGTATCCCCTTCTTGTGCATAGATAGATGGAGTTGATTGTGAAGCCCCTTGGAAAAAGACAAGAAGGCACAATAAACCGAGCCAGAATCGTAGTAGATTATGCCTCATTTTTATCACCTATACATTCATAAATGTCCTTTCTATATCTATGATATAGGTAGATGAAATCTATTTAAAACCCAATTTGTATTCATTCTTGCCCAAATATTATTTATTCTTATTGATAAGTTTTGGGTAGATATAATACACTTATTACTTGGATAGTTATAAAAAGGACAGAAAACAGACATACTTGGACAAAGAAGAATGTCGATATGTGCAATATTAAATAATAATGGACAATGAAAGAATGAAATAAAGGGGAGAAAACACCCAAAAAGAGTTGATATATATTTATTGTTTGATAGAGAAGCAACGAAAGACCCATTGTTTGACAAAGTTAAGATAATTTAAATAAGTAGATAAAAGAACCACACATTGCATGGTTCTGATGATCTGCTCTTCATATGAATATAGTGTTTCTGAGTTGAATTTTACTATATTGGATTTCGTGACCTCAAAAAAGATTGAGCTCTACTTACCTAATAAATTCAGAAAACCGCCCAGGTTCAAATCGGATTTTCCATCCTCTTTTTTGGATTCAGTATTCTCTGCCAGTTTTTCAATGGCGGCCCGGATCATCAGTTTAGTGGCTTCATTGCATTTCCGATAACTGGTGATCATCTTCTTTTCATCGGCACTGAGCTTGATGGTGGAGCTGGTTTTCTTTTTCTTGGTTGTGGATTCTTTTTTTGTTGATTTCGTCTTTGTTTCAGCCATGATGATAGTCTCCTTTATCTGATTTCAGATTACGCCGGATTTCATTGGAAAACAATTGAAAAGTAATTTATTTGTTCTATAAAATCTTAACGCCGCCGATATTACGGATTTTTAAGATATGACAGGAGCCTTTACCGAATACTTTTTCGATTTCTTCTTTATATGTTTGTACATAGGTAGCCTGTACAAAAGCCTGGATCGTACCGGCGAAACCTCCGCCATGTACACGGCAAACGCCATGTTCTTTCAAGATGTTCTCCGATAGAGCCAGTGCCAAAGACACGGCCTGGTTTTCCACATCGTGATTGGAGTATACATTTTGCAGGTAGGTAAAGGAGCTCTTTCCGGACTCGGTAATAATTCTGCAGAATTGTTTGAAATCATCCGATTGCAGGGCATCCACTGCCAGTTGAACACGATCGTTCTCATTAAAGAAGTGGATCGTGCGCAACAAGGCACGGTCGCTGACCGTTTTTCGTATATCGGCTAACTGTGAATAAAAATCTTTTGGATCCACATCTCTTAAAACGTCTTTATCAAAATACCTGGCAACTTGTTTCATCTCTGCCGGTACCGCTGCATAGTCATCGGTCAGATCAGCATGAGAGGCATGGACATCCACAATACACAGACTATGGTTGTATCTGGAGAAATCCACATCAACTTTATTGACGATAGGTTGATGTGGATCCTTGAAATCGATATGGATCAAACCGCCTACACAGCAGGCGCACTGGTCCATCAAACCACACGGTTTTCCAAAGAATACATTTTCACTGTGTTGACCAATCTTGGAAATCTCTACGGGATCAATGGCCATATCGTTATATAAACCGGATTCGATAAAACCAATCAGTCCTTCAAATGCAGCGGATGAAGATAAACCGGATCCGGACAGGACATCACTGGTGATATAGGCTTGGAAACCGCCAATTGTATGGTGGTTATTCTTTAAACCGGCCACGACACCGCGGATCAGCGCTGTAGAGGTTCCGTATTCTTCCTCATGTGGTTGTAGATCGTTGATTTCAATGGCAGGGATATCCAGGTCATCGGATTTTACTTTGATGATGGAATCGGTTTTTGCGGCAACCGCAATCATATCCATGTTTACAGAGGTGGCCAGAACCTGGCCTCTTTGATGATCGGTATGATTCCCGGATACTTCACTGCGTCCCGGTACACTGAAGATTGCGATGTCTTTATCCCCATAGAGATCGATAAAGGCTTGCAGCGCTTGTGTATAACGTTTTGGCTGCAGTGCGGATCTTTGTGGATCCAGATAATATGGTGTGAAATCCAGAGAATTGTCTTGGATCATTTGAATGACTTTCGATGCTAACATAATAGGTCTCCTTTTATAGTTGAATGGCTGTTTCCAGTGCCAATATCATCATGGACCGGAAAGATCGTTCTCTTTGTTGAGGGGTCGTATCCTCGTCGAGTACAAGAGAATCCGATACGGTACAGATGCATGCGGCCTGTTTTCGAGTTACTTTGGCGTTGTGGAACAACGCAAAGCTTTCCATTTCTACAGCCTGGCATCCGTTTTCTATGGCTGGATGGCTGCCCGGAGCGTTCTTTTCATAATAGAAAACATCCGAGGAATGCAGACGCACAAAGGAAATCGGAATCTGCTGTTTGCGGGCCGTTTCGGCAATCCGGTCGTTTAAGAGTTTTGTCGGATACTGGATATTATTGGTATCGAGAGACTGGCATTGGGCGTAGGTAGACTGGCTCCAGCAGGAATCGGCGACAAGAACGTCAAACACATGCAGATCCTTGGTGTAGCTTCCACAACTGCCGACCCGGATTATGGCTGCGACATCATACTGTGTATAGAGCTCATAGGAGTAGATACCGATACTCGGCATGCCCATACCGGAACCCATGACGGATATTCTTTTTCCTTTGTAAAAACCGGTATAACCTAACATACCGCGAACGGTATTGAAACAAACACAATCTTCCAGGAAGGTTTCAGCAATATATTTCGCTCGGTATGGATCTCCCGGCATCAGGACAACGGGAGCAATTTCGCCTTTTTTGGCATTGTTATGTGGTGTCATAAAATACTCCTCCTGCATAAAGGATAACACAAAAGTGGTATAATCGTATTTGCTTGTTGGATGGAAAGGAAATCCATTATAATATAGAAGAGCTTATGAAGAAGAGAATCAAGGAAATCATCGTGGTGGAGGGAAAAAATGACACAAATACTCTCCAACAGTTTTTTGAATGTGATACGATAGAAACGGGAGGCGACCAGGTTGTAGATACAACGTTGGAACGCATCTCTCTGGCACAGGAAACAAGGGGTGTTATCATCTTTACGGATCCGGATGGACCGGGAGAACATATCCGCCGATGGATCAATGAACATATTCCACATTGTAAAAATGCTTTTATCGATAAAGGTAAAGCGAAAACGGACAAAAAGGTCGGTGTGGAACATGCGGATCAAGAAGCCTTGTGGGAAGCGTTAAGCCATTGTGTAACTTTTGACAATGAGACAACCACATTGACCTGGGCGGACTATTTGGATCTGGGGCTGGTCGGGCAGACAAAAAAGCGATATGAATTATGCAAAAAGCTTCATATCGGACCGTGCAACGGAAAAACTTTTTTTAAGCGGTGCAACCAGATGAAGATCACCAAAGAAAAATTGCTGCAATTATGGGAGGAACCGGTGAATGAATGATCCGATAGCGACAAAACGAAGGACAAGGGAAATACAGGAAACCTACCAGGCCTTTACTAAAAAGAATTACGGACAGAATTTCATCATTGAACCCGGTGTCGTACAAAAGATCGCACAGGCAGCGGTTGGATCTAAAGAGGAATTGGTCGTAGAAATCGGACCGGGTATCGGTGCCTTGACACAATGGCTGTGCGAGTATGCAGATCATGTTGTGGCCTATGAAATCGATCCTCGCATGCCGGAGATCCTGGAAAAGGAAATCGGTTGTGATCATCTGGATGTGATATTAAAGGATTTTCTACAGGCGGATATCGATCAGGAGATTCGAACGTTCTTGAAAGAAGGGCAGAAACTCAGTTTTACGGGAAACCTTCCTTATTATATTACAACACCTATCCTGTTTAAATTATTTGAATCTTCTTTGGATATTGAACGGATTACCGTTATGATGCAAAAAGAGGTGGCAAATCGATTTTTGGCCAGCGAAAATGACAAGGAATATAATGCGTTAAGTGTAATTTGGCGGTATAAATGTGATGTAAAGAAAATCATGGATGTATCGCGTCATGTATTCTGGCCAACGCCACGAGTGGATTCCACGGTGTTGCAGTTTACGTTTTCTCATCGGTATCGAGTGGAAAACGAACCTTTATTTTATGAATTTGTGAAAGCTTGTTTTGTACAACGCCGAAAAACAATATATAATAATCTTCAAAGCTACCTGCAAGATAAAGCGGTAGCGATGGAGTATTTGCAGAACGCGAACATACAGCCCAATGTACGGGCACAACAGTGTACATTAGAGGATTTTATACGATTATACGAGGTAAATTATGAAAGTCTATGCGCCCGCTAAGGTGAACCTGGCATTAGATGTGATCAGACAATATGATAACGGGTATCACGAGTTGGATATGATTATGGCTCCGGTTTCTTTATATAATATCGTAGATATTGTTCCGGCTTCACAGACGACCATTTCGTGTACAAACGGAATGATACCGGATGATAATGTGACACAAAAAATGGTCCGGGTATTGAAAGAAAAGTATCCACATATTTCCGATTACGCTATATCTATAGAAGAACATATTCCTATGAAGGCCGGGCTGGCAGGAGCCAGTGCAAATGCGGCAGCCGTTTTAAAGGCAATCAACGATATGGAGTCGCTGCAGCTGTCCATTGATGATATGATCCAGCTTGGAAAACAGGTGGGTGCCGATGTTCCGTTTTGTGTGGTAAACCGGTTTGCTCGGGTAGGAGGTATAGGAGAGAAGATCGTACCGTTTTCAACGGGAGGCACTTTCCGTATTCTTCTGGTGAAGCCCAAGGAAGGGGTTTCTACACCAGATGCGTTTAAAAAATGGCATGAAATGGAAATTTCACATTTGGATGTTGATCAGATGCAGGCGGATCTGGAAAACTCTGATCTGGAAGCGTATTGTTCTCATATGGGCAATGTCCTGGAGTGTGCAGCCATATCCATGGTGCCATCATTAAAACATCTGCGCAATGAGATGAAATCTCTGGGATTGCGGGTCATGATGACAGGATCAGGGAGTACGATGATGGGATTTGGCAATATGCGGGTTTTAAAAAATGCTCGCAACAAGCTGCATGGAAAGTATCCATTTGTGAAAATTGTCAATGTTGGTTAGGAGATAAAAATGACCTATTCGGTTTTAAAATATATTGTTTTTCTCATGTGTTTTGGATTGAGTTTTTATGCGGTCAGTTCGATACAGTTTGACCGCTTTTGTTCTGTCAGGCAACCACGAAAAGTGATTGTTCTGATGTTTTTATTGTCATTTGCGTTAGCGTATATTTCCAGTCAGGCGATACTGGACCTGACGATTTTTAATGGATTTGGAGGATAGCTATGTTTGATCATTGGTATGCCATGGACATTGGTGGGCATACATGCCGGTTTTATGATTTTTCCAAGGAAACCGAATGCCGGATCCGTTCGTTGGTGGCATGGGGCGATCCGGATCCTGTCGCTGTCGGCAGCGATGCATTTGCGTACATCGGCCAGGATCAACGAAAGGTGGCGGTCCGCTATCCCATTAATCATGATCAGGTAATCTCTTCGTTTGAACCGATTATTTCCAGGGGACTAGAACAGCTGCATGCTTCGCGAAGCTTCTTTCATCCGCGAGCTCTGGTTGTTGTTCCGACTGATATCCATGAACAGAATCTGGAAATGTGGAGACAGGAAATTCTCAACGCCGGTATTAATCGGATCGATTTTGTGAACGTGATGGAGCTTTTGCAAAGAAGCGATTCTACATTGATCATTCATTCAGGGCATACATATACAGAGCTGGGAATATATGCACATGACCAGGCTTTTGTGCAACAAACGCTCTTTTTTGCCGGAAAGCAGATAGACGAGGAAATTCAGCGGATGGTCGCCAAAAAGACCCGATGTCTGATTTCTGAAGAGGATGCAGGGGCTTTAAAAGAAGCGGCCAGCAACGCCCTTTGGGAGAATAAGAATGTAACGTTGCAATGCAGTGCGGTCAACCAATACAATCAATGGACCCAGATCCAGCTTCGTACTTTGGATATCTGGCCGTGTATGATGAATGTAATCAACCAGATCGTGCTTTGGGCCAAGCAGTGCCTACAGCAGGTGGACGTGGATATGAAAGAAAAAATATACCAGAATGGCATTCTGTTAAGCGGTGGACTGGCGAACTGTTTCGGATTACGTCAGACGCTGGAAGAAGAGTTGAATCAAAAGGTAATCTGCAGCGAGCACCCGGAGATGGATTTGATGGAAGCGCTGAAAGGATGGCGATAATATGATAACCTGGCCTATGATCTTGATCCCGTTTTGTGTTTCTGTCTGTCTGACACCAATCGTAAAAAAAGCATCTGTATGGTCCAAAGCGTATGCCAAAGAAAATGAACGAACCGTACATCATGGCATTATATCCCGGATCGGAGGTATTTCCATCTACATTGCGTTTATGGTGTCCTCTGCTTTGTTTCTGAATCCGGATCGAGCAATCAACGGAATCATCTTAGGAGGCAGCATCATGTTTTTTACCGGTCTCATTGATGACTTGATTGATATCAAGCCATTGGTGAAACTCTTTTTTGAAGTGGTAGCAGCCAGCGTTTTGATCTATTTCGGTGTTGGCGTGGATGCGATCCATTTACCGTTTGGCATAGTGATTGACAACTTTTATGTATCGATCATCTTTACTATTATATGGGTGGCCGGTATTACCAACGCAATCAATCTGATTGATGGACTGGACGGACTGGCCGGTGGTATGAGTGTGATCATGCTGGTGGTCATCGGTTCCGTGGCTTTGATCGAACGCCGGTTTGATGTAGCGATGATTACGTTTATCATGGCTTCTTCCACAATGGGATTTCTTTTATATAATGCCCATCCTGCCAGCATCTTCATGGGAGACTGTGGGTCGCTGTTTCTTGGCTTTATGATATCAGCTATTTCTTTGTTGGGATTTAAAGGCTCGACCATCGTTACCTTGGCTTTACCAATGTTATTGTTGATGATTCCGATCATCGATACCTTGTCAGCGATTCTGCGAAGAACGTTAAAAGGAATGAAGTTTATGCAGGCGGATAAAAGTCATATCCATCACCTTCTGATGAAACAGTTTGGACATGGAAAAACGGTTATTATCATGTGTGGTCTGACGTTTATCTTTGGTTTATCCGCCTATGCTTATCTGATCAACACACGGATCGGGTTTACGGTTATGTTGATCACGCTGTTTGGCGTTGAGCTGTTTATTGAAAAGAGCGCTATGATATCAGAGCACTTTCATCCGATTATGGGGTTATACCGCCGTGTGGTCAAAAAAATAAAAAGAACATAATTGATCGCAATATCCTAAGAGTCTCAAATTCTCGGGAATTCGTCAAAAGAAAAAGGACGAAAGTATTTTTACCAATAAAATATTTTCGTCCTTTTAGAGTATATTCTTTTGGATGGGCTGTTATCTTAAAAAGCTCTTTTGTACAGGGAATAGATATCGAATTACTGGCGTTGTTCCATAATGCTTAAATAAGCCGGGCGAATGATCTTGCCGGCACCAATCAGCTCTTCGATGCGGTGCGCACTCCATCCGACAATACGGGCTGTGGCAAAAATAGCTGTATACAGCTCTTTCGGTATACCGAGCATTTCATAGACAAACCCGCTGAAGAAATCGATATTCGGGGAAACACCTTTGTAAATTTTCCGGTTGGAAGTAATCAGCCGGATCGCTTCCTTTTCTACATAATAATAAAGCTTCAGATCTTTCTCTCTTCCTTTTTCGAGCGCTAATTCATTCACAAAGAAACGGAAGATGCGCTCTCTGGGATCAGAAAGAGAATAGACGGCATGGCCCATTCCGTAAATCAGGCCTTTATGATCAAAAGCTTCTCCATCCAGAATTTTCTTCAGATAATCTGACACCTCCTGCCGGTCGGATGTATCGTGCACATGTTGGCGGATATCTTCCATCATCTCCATGACTTTGATGTTTGCCCCGCCATGTTTTGGGCCCTTTAAGGAACTCATGGCGGCTGCAATCGTTGAATATGTATCCGAGCCGCTGGAGGTGACCACGCATGTTGTAAAGGTGGAGTTGTTGCCTCCACCGTGTTCCATGTGCAGGATCAGAGCGATGTCTAATACGGTAGCTTCCAGTCGTGTATATTGTTGGTTTGGACGAAGAAGCTGTAGGATGACCTCGGCCGTGGACAAAGAAGTGTCCGGCATATGAATATACATACTTTGCAGATTGTTGTAATGATTGTATGCATGGTAGGAATAAACTGCCAACAAAGGTAACTGGGAAATCAGTTGAATGCTTTGCCGGATGACATTGTCAATGGATGTGTCGTTCGCTTTGTCATCATAGGAGGCCAGAGTCAGGATAGCGCGGGTCATGGTATTCATGATATCCTTGGTCGGCGCTTTCATGATGATTTCACGAGTAAAGTTTTTGGGCAGCTTACGGTCTTGTGCCAACAGCTCCTTAAATTGCTTTTCTTCTTCTTTATTTGGCATTTTCCCCATCAACAGAAGATATGCAATCTTTTCAAAACCAAAACCACAGGATTGGATCGAATGAATGAGATGTTCGATGCGATATCCTCGGTACCATAGCTGTCCGTCACAAGGAACTTTTTTTCCATCGATAATTTCAGAAGAAGTAATCAGAGAAATATTTGTTAACCCGGTCAGAACACCGTTTCCATCCTGGTCGCGCAGACCGCGTTTGACACCGAGATCTTCGTATAGACTTGGGACGATATAGTCGTTTTCCTGGCAAATTTTTTCATATAGCTTATAAATGGAATCTTGGATCATACTATCAACTCCTTTTAATCATTTTATCAAAATTTTTTCTATATTAAATGGTTGCTTAATAAAATGTGTTCGAATTGGATGAAATTCATTCTTTATTCACATACATTTGGTTCAATAAAGCTATGAAGCCGAATGAATGGATGCAGAATAAGCAGGAAGTCCTGCAACAACATAAATTATGCCAGCTGATTCGGGAAACCGGACAATGGGAACAGCAGATGTTAAGAGAACTAAATGAAAATGAAATCTATGACTATATGGTATCAAAGATGAACTATTGTCAGCGAAAACAGATGATTTCTTGCTCAGAAATGGGAGTACATATACGAATAGGGGATATTTGTTACATAGATTTTGGGATGAGCTATTTATGGGAAACGGGTTATCAGCACTTTGGGCTGATCTTGTCCATGCAGAACAAAAAAGCTTTTATCGTCCCTATCAGCGGCAATTATCAGGCGTATTTGAAAGCTTGGTCCAAAGACCACATCGAGGGGAAATCGCATATTATGCGTCTAGGCTGTCTGCCGGGAATGAATAAGACATCGGTATTATATATCAACGATGCCAAATGGATCAATACAGCGCGTATCATCGATGTTAAGGCGCATGTGAATGTACACAGCCAATTATTTAAAGATATCAAACAAAGAACGATAGAAATGATATAATAAAACGTATGAAAAAGATTATAATCGGCTGTTCCGGGGGACCGGACAGTATGGCGCTGCTCGATATGTTGGAGAAGACAGGGAAATATGAGATCGGAATTGCCCATGTGAACTATCAAAAAAGAGAGAGTGCGCAAAGAGATGAAGAAATCGTTAAACAATATGCTGAAAAACATGGATTGAAGATGTGGGTCTTGTATCCACAATGGAATCATGAAGGCAATTTTCAGGCATGGGCCAGAGATGTTCGGTATGATTTTTTTGTGCAATGTGCCAAGGAATTCGATACAGAGGATCTGTTTATTGCTCATCAGCTGGATGATCATATCGAAACGTATTATTTTCAGAAACAAAGACAGATGGTTTGCGATACGTTTGGCTTGGCAAAAAATTCTGTATACCGAAATCTGAAGGTACATCGGCCGTTATTAGGATATGAGAAGAAAGAACTGGAGCAATACTGTCAAAATAATCATGTGCCTTATGGAATTGATGAATCCAATCTGACGGATGATTATACGCGAAATACGATTCGTCATCATCAGACCGAAGCATTGACAAAAAAACAGAAACTGGCGATCTGTGAAGATATTGAAGACGAAAATAAACAGATGCAAAGAAAAAGAGAAGAAGCCCGGGCTTTTTTGAAGACGAATTATACAGTGGATGAGCTGATCCGGCAAAAGGAAGCCTGGTTGATCCTGGATGTGTATCTATATGAACATACGCAGAAACATTATGCGAAAAAGCATCTTTGTTCACTTGTAGAGCAGCTGCATACAGACTGTTTGATCTCCTTGGGGGAATTTGAGCTGGAGCGATGGCAGAATCATCTGATCTGTCAAAGAACGATAATCGACAAACCGGTCATACTGAATACGATCGAGTATAAGGATTATGGATCTTTCAAGTTATCGCGTCGGGGAAAAACCATTGAAGGGGTGACACTGAAGGCGTCGGATTTTCCAATTACCATACGGCCTGTTCAGAGTGGAGATTCCATCTTACTGCGGTATGGTCGAAAAAAGCTGTCCCGCTTTTTTATAGACCGAAAAATACCTAGATATCTTCGAAAACAATGGCTTGTGATGGAAAACAAAGATAAAGAGATCATATTTGTCCCGGGAATTGGATGTGATGTGAATCATTTTAGTATCCAACCTACTTTGTTTATGTTAAAATAATATTCATACTTAAGGAGAAAAAACATGGTAAGAGATGACATTTTAAAGGTTTTAGTAACAGAAGAGCAAATTGAAAAAAGATGTGCAGAGTTAGCTGCCCAGATAGAGGAGGACTACAACAAAGAGGGAGAAGTTCCGATTGTGGTAGGGCTTTTGAAAGGAAGCGTTCCTTTTATGGCAGAGCTGATTAAATACTTTAACTTTGAATGCGAGATTGACTTTATGAAGGTCAGTTCCTATAAGGGGACAAAATCCAGCGGAGCCGTTCGTATCGACTGGGATATGGAATGTCCGGCCAAAGATCGTTCGATCCTGTTGGTAGAGGACATCGTGGATACAGGTCGTACGCTGGTTGAAGTAAAGAAAATGTTGGAAAACAAAGGAGCCAAAGTGAAGATCGTCACTCTGCTGAACAAGCCTAAACGCAGAGAATTCCGTATTGATGCCGATTACATCGGATTTGAAGTACCAAATGAATTTGTGGTAGGCTATGGACTGGATTACAACCAGAAATATAGAAATATGCCGTTTGTAGGAGTATTAAAACCAGAAATTTATAAATAAGTAAGGGAGGAAATGAAATGAAGAAAAGAAATTGGCTGACATATCTGCCAACGATTTTCGTCATCAGCATCATCATCTCTTTGATTGCGTACAGTACTCAGGGCAATTCTGTACAAATGAATTATACGACATTTGAACAGGCAGCCGAACATGTAGAGTTCCAGGACTCTTCCGTGACGATCGGAGAAACGATCATCCGGGTGAATGGTACCTATACGGATACAAAGAGCAGCAATAACGAAAGAACCAGTTTCAGTGTCATTATTCCCAACACGGATAAGAATATCGAATGGCTGGAAGAAACGCTTACTAAAGATGGAGGAAAGATCAATGTAACTGATCCGTCCAGTGGTGATATCTGGATCAATCTGTTGGCCCAGGTGGTGCCATTTGTGATCGTGGCTATCTTCTTCTATTATATGTTTACGCGCATGGGTGGCGGTGGTTCATCCAATAAAGCGTTTGAATTCGCGAAATCGCGGGCGCATATGGAACAGAATGTAAAAACGCGATTCAAGGATGTTGCCGGCTGTGACGAGGAAAAAGAAGAAGTTAAGGAAATTATTGACTACCTGCGCAATCCGAAGAAGTTCACGGATATGGGAGCTCATATTCCAAAGGGTGTCTTGATGGTAGGGCCTCCGGGAACTGGTAAAACTTTATTGGCCAAGGCAGTAGCCGGGGAAGCCAATGTACCGTTTTTTTCGATTTCCGGTTCGGATTTTGTTGAGATGTTTGTCGGTACCGGTGCCAGCCGTGTACGAGATATGTTTAAAAATGCACAAAAGGCAGCGCCATGTATTATATTTATTGATGAGATCGATGCGGTCGGACGTCAGCGTGGAGCCGGTATGGGCGGCGGAAACGATGAGCGTGAACAGACATTGAACCAGATGCTGGTAGAAATGGATGGAATGAACGACAATGGTGGAATCGTTGTGATTGCCGCAACAAACCGTCCGGATGTACTGGATCCGGCGTTGTTGCGAAGCGGACGCTTTGACCGACGTATTACCGTTACTTTACCGGATGTAAAAGGACGAAAAGAAATATTGCAGGTACATGCCCGCAATAAAAAGATGGCGCCGGACGTATCGTTGGAGAATCTGGCCAAACGTACGCCGGGCTTCTCGGGTGCAGACCTGGCGAATGTATTGAACGAAGGGGCAATCCTGGCAGTTCGTAATAAAGAACCTCATATTACCATGGAAGACCTGGATGAAGCTATTGACCGTGTTATGATGGGGCCTGCCAAAAAGAGCAAGAAATATACAGACCGCGATAAGAGGCTGGTATCGTATCATGAAGCCGGACATGCGGTTATCGGGCTCAAACTGGAAGACGCCGATATGGTACAGAAAGTAACGATCATCCCACGTGGAGATGCCGGCGGTTACAATCTGATGACACCACGAGACGAAAAATACTTCCATTGTAAGAGTGAGCTGCTGGCAAGGATCACCGGATTGTTAGGCGGACGAACAGCTGAACAGCTTGTCTTTGGAGAAGTCAGTGCCGGTGCAGTTAACGATATTGAACAGTTGACCAAGATTGCCAAGAATATGGTTCGTGTATATGGTATGTCCAGTCTGGGACCGATCCAGTACGCTGATCCACAAGGAAATGTATTCCTTGGCCGTGATTATGCACAAGGCGGCAGCTATTCGGACGGTATTGCTGAACAGATTGATAAAGAAGTACGCAAGATCGTTGATGATTGCCAGAAGCGTTGTTTGCAGATTCTGTCGGACAACCGGGATCTGTTGGACCTGATTGCCAACAATCTGTATGAACATGAAACATTAACTAATGAAGAAATCACCAATCTGATGAAATATGGAACCTTGGAAAATCCGAATGAGCCTCAGCCTGAGCTGCCTCCTACACCGGATCACCAGGAAGAGGAACCAGAGGAACAACCGGAGAAAAAGGAACCTAAGGCCATTGATCAGAAAGATCTGGATGATGCATTCCAAGAATTAACAAAGAAAAAAGACTAAGACCTTTGTCTGGTCTTTTCTTTTAGGAGGAACACAGATGAAAGATCAATTAACAAAAGCTCTGGTATGCCAGGGAAGGGTTCGATTATATATTGTAAGAACAACCGACCTTGTTTCGGAGGCCAGAGACCGTTTTGACTGCATGCCGTGTGCCAGTGCCGCCTTGGGGCGTACACTATCGGTGGCTTCCATTATGGGGAGCATGTTGAAAAGCGAGCAGGAAATGTTGACAGTAGCTATCAACGGACATGGACCGATCGGTTCTGTTATCGTTGATGCCTATGCAGATGGCAACGTCTGCGGTTTTGTATCCGATCCACATGTCGATACAGTGGTTGACAATGGGCATTTAAATGTCGGTGCGGTCGTGGGTACAAACGGAACGTTGACGGTCATCAAGAACTTACATATGCAGGACAACTTTACCGGAACGGTAGAGTTACAGACAGGTGAAATTGGAGAGGATTTTGCGTATTACTTTACGCTATCCGAGCAGATTCCCACAGCAGTAGATGTTGGTGTGCGAGTCGAACCGGACGGACAGATCGGTAGTGCCGGGGCCTTGATCCTGCAAGTATTGCCGGATGCAACCGAACAGGATATCTCAATCTGCGAGCATGTGTTGGAAGGGCTGAAACCAATGTCCCTATTGATGAAGGAATACGATGACAGTACGTTGGAGCAGCTTGTCAAAGATATGTTTGAGGATGCTAAGATCTTAAGTACACAACCAGTGCGCTATTTCTGCCCTTGTACCAAAGAGCGCATGGCCCAGGCATTGGAAGCAGTCACAGATAAGGAATTGCAGGAAATGATCGAAAAGGATCATGGTGCCCATGTCACTTGTAATTTTTGTAACGAACGGTATTCGTTTACAGAACAGGAGCTGAAAGAGATCCTGGAGAGAAAGAATGGCAAACGGTCTTAAAATCGGTCCGGTATCCATTGATAATCAAGTCATTGTAGCTCCATTGGCTGGTGTCAGCAACGTAGCCTTTCGGCGGATTTCCAAAGAGTTTCATGCAGGACTGGTATGTAATGAAATGCTTAGCGACAAAGCGATCTACTACAATTCTGAAAAGACCAAAAAGATGTGTATCCTCGATCCTGGAGAACATCCGGTCAGTTTTCAGCTGTTCGGACATGATATTGAGACGTGTGTATATGCCGCAAAGGTGTTAGATACACAAACAGATTGCGATATCATCGATTTTAATATGGGGTGTCCGGTCAATAAGGTTATAAAAGCGAAAGCCGGAAGCTATCTGATGAAGGATGTGGATCATGCCTATCAATTGATGTCGGAAATTGTAAAAAACGTTCATAAGCCTGTCACGGTAAAAATGCGAACAGGGTATGATCAGGGGCATATCAACTGTGTTGAAATGGCTAAGGCGATGGAAAAAGCCGGAGTATCTGCCATAACAGTACATGGTCGGACACGTTCCCAGATGTATGAGGGCAAGGCAGACTGGAGCCATATACGACGGGTCAAGGAAGCTGTCTCTATTCCGGTCATCGGCAACGGGGATGTGCGCAGTGTAGAGGATTTTCACAAAATGCTAAAGACAACCGGATGCGATGCCGTTATGATCGGAAGAGGGATTATCGGGAATCCTTTTCTGATCCAGGAATGTGTTGATTCCTTAACGGGGAATTCTCATGAATTTACAATCGAAGATCGCATGGATATGTGCTGGAAACATGCGAATTTATTGGCAGAATATAAAGGGGAGAAAACAGCTGTCCGAGAAATGCGAGGGCTGGCCTCCTGGTATTTTAAAGGACTGCCGGGATCCCATGTGTTTAAAAATGCGTGCAGTACCATGGATGATCTGCAGCAGCTGAAAGGAATCCTGGATCAATTTAAGCAATTATTAAAAACTGATTAAAAAACAGTACGTGTTGAATGTTTCAAAAATAGCCTTCTTATATTATAATTGTAATAACAATGGAGGGCTTTTTTATATGATTTCTAAAAAAGTGAAAGCCTATTTTGAAGGTAACGAAATAAAGTCATATCAATTTTTTGGAGCACATTTGGAAAAGGATTGTGTTCATTTTGCAGTTTATGCGCCAAACGCAGAAAAAGTATCCCTGATCGGAAGCTTTAATAACTGGGATGACGAAAAAGATGTCATGCGAAAAGATAAGCACGGAATCTGGGAAATCAAATCAAAAGAAGCGAAAGTGGGGGATTCCTACAAATACAGAATTACGCAAGCCGGCGGACAGGTCGTAGATAAGACCGATCCATATGCATTCTACAGTGAAATGCGTCCGAACACTGCCAGTGTCATCAGTGACTTATCTTTTGACGGCTGGACCGATGATCAGTGGATGAAAACAAGATCTAAAGGGTTTAATTCTCCAGTCAACATCTATGAAATGCACGTTGGATCATGGATCAAAGATGAAGTGGAACCAGATTCCTTTATGAATTATCTGGATGTAGCTAAAGATCTGATTGCACATTGTAAGAAGCATCATTTTACCCATGTCGAAGTAATGCCGCTTTGTGAATATCCGTTTGATGGATCCTGGGGCTATCAATGTACAGCTTATTTTTCTTCGACATCCCGCTGTGGAAGCAATCATGATCTAATGAAATTTGTCAATCAGCTGCATGAGGCGGGAATCGGTATCATTATGGATTTTGTACCGGTTCATTTTGTACGAGATAATTTTGCGTTGGCAAAATTTGATGGCACGCCTTTATACGAATATACAAAGGAAGAAGATGCCAATTCAGAATGGGGCACACTGAACTTTGACTTATGGAAGGAAGAAGTACGTTCTTTCCTGATGTCTGCTGCCAATTTCTGGCTGGATGTATATCATTTTGACGGATTGCGTATGGATGCCATCAGCAACGCGATCTTCTGGCATGGAAATAAACAACGTGGTGTTAACGAAGGAGCCTGCAACTTCATCAAACGAATGAATTACATGCTAAACGAAGAACACCAGGGACGGATCATGTTGATTGCGGAAGATTCTTCTGATTTCCCAAATGTCACAAAATCTACGCTCGATGGTGGTCTGGGATTTGACTATAAATGGGATATGGGCTGGATGAATGACACCCTCAGCGTCTTTAAAATCGAACCGAAATACCGCAGTGAAAACTATCATAAGCTGACATTCTCCATGGCTTATTTCTACAACGAAAGATTTCTGCTGCCTCTGTCCCATGATGAAGTTGTCCACGGCAA
>DGUK01000053.1 GCA_002394635.1 Faecalitalea sp. UBA4312 | reverse complement strand
GCCTTCAAATAAGAAGGCATTCCTTCGTTATCCATGACGATTCCAATCTTTTCTTTCAAGGATGGGATTGATTTTAAATCGGCATGTCCCAAAACTTCAACCGTTCCTCCGTCCTTGTTTATCATTCGCAGAATGGCTCGCAGGATGGTTGTCTTGCCGGCACCGTTCTGTCCGACCATTCCCATGATCGTCCCGGAAGGTAAAGTAAAAGATATATTTTTTAAAGAAAAGTTTGCGTAGTTTTTTTGCAGTTTTTCTACTTTGATCGCATTCATGATTCATCCTCCCAAATGGTATTCCACATCTCCAGTATTTCATCTTTTGTACATTGGATTCGTGAAGATAAGAACATAATGTCCATCATATGTCCCTCAATTTCCCTTAGTGTATTCTCTCGGATCCAATCCATATTCATTTCTGCCACAAAACAGCCTTTGCCAGCCACTGTATAGATAAATCCTTCTTTTTCCAGTTCTTCATATGCCCGTTTTGTGGTGATTACGCTGATTCGCAGATCCTTCGCCAGATTTCGGATCGACGGTAAACTATCATCCGGCTTCAAGTCTCCGTTTACAATTTCATTGCGAATCTGATCATATACCTGCTTATAAATAGGAATTCCGCTTTTATTGTCAATAAATAGATTCATTGTGCACCTCTGTATATATACAGTATATACAGTAAATACGGTTTTGGCAAGAAAAAAAGAGGATTTCTCCTCTTATCCGAAAAATCTCTGGATTTCAATCTGTGCGTTTTCCACAGAATCTGATCCATGAATAATATTATTCGTTGTGCTTGTCGCATAGTCACCGCGAATCGTTCCGGCGGCTGCCTCTTCATATTTTGTAGCGCCCATCAGGATCCGCATGCCCTTTACAGCATTATCTCCTTCCACGATCATCGCCAATACCGGTCCACTGGTCATGTATGCCAGCATTTCCGGAAAAAACGGCTTATCAGCTACATGGGCATAATGCTCCCTTAGGATGTCTTCTCCTAAGTTCATCATTTGAGCTTTCACAATTTTAAAGCCTTTCTTTTCAATCCGGGAAATTACTTCTCCCATCAGACCGCGTTGTACGCAGTCTGGTTTTAACATGATATATGTTTGTTCTACTGCCATATTCTTTCCTCCTGAACACGTCAAGTATATCATAGATTCTCGATTTTAATATCTTTTCCTTCGATCGTCCGGTCGCCCCCGGCTCCGTAACGTATAAAGGATAGCTGGTTCTTCTTTACAACCAATACATCCCATAAATCCTGGGTTACTGTTCCCTGTTGACGGTTATACGTCCAGGCACCCTGTGGTTTCTTTCCTTTAAAATCCTCAAGTTTGTTGCTTCCTATGGATATAATCGGGAAAGACCTCTCCATATACAAATGTTCCGCATGGTTATGCCCATGAATAAAAGCCAGTATGGAATGGTGTTTTTTCTGATAGTGCTCCAGCACCCATAATAAAGCACGCCCATTGCGCAGCTTTTTGCTCCAATGATGCAGTTTAGCCAATAATGGTACATGGGAAAATACCAGGATCTTATACCCTTCCGGTGTATCTTTCAGGCTTCTCCAGAGCCAGACGACCTCCTTGAAAGGAAATCCGTATCGTTCTGCCTTGTTCGGATCGTAAGAATCCAAAAAGTACAGTCGTAGTTTCTTATCTCTGAGATCACGCACATACCATGACTGCTCCTGCTTCAAATACAGCTGAGAACACTGGACCATGCTCATCCGTTCGGGGTTATCCTTAAAATAGTTTGTGTCATGATTTCCTATACAACAATACACCTCGGTATCCATGGATTGCAGATCGTCCATGGTCCGTTGCACAAATTGCTCGGTGATCCGCATCGGTGTTAGTCCATCTGTCATATCCCCTAGATGAATGATACCGTCAGGATGCAGCTGTCGCGCTGTCATTTTCATGTTTCTGGCCGTATCATCCCATGTCCCACCAGTCGAATAATGACTGTCGGCAAGCAGAAAAAACACCGCATCATCCGGTTCTCGGATCTTCTGCACCGAATCAACGGTCTTTTGACATTCCTGGGCAAAATAGTATGGCCATTCTTTATGCACGATCGGTCCATCTATAGAAAGATATTGGTGCCAGTCCAATGTTTGCGTTTTCTCCCGGATCCCACGGATCACGATCCGCAAATAACCTTCTGTTTCGATCCAGCGGGTACGGTTGATCTTTTTAGTCATATAACTGTTATAGGTTGTCCAGTTGGATTCCGGTTCATACGTATATCGGTAGATCAAGTCTTTAGGAATCTTAGCGTCATAAAAATACAGATGTACATCCACGGAAGGATTGGTGATATATATTTGTGTTCCCGCTGTTACATGGATGGGTTCCCAGTTCACACACGTTGTATCATCCGCTTCCTTTAAATACCCGGTATATCCATCCACACATTTATTAAAAAACCACAAGATCTCGTGACTGGACGTGTTCTCTTTCTTTTTTTTATAAAGATCGACCCGGTTGGTAAACAGGTCCGTAATTCCCAGTCGTTTCAGCTCATCTACCTGATATGTGATATTATGTTCCGGTTTTGGATATAAAGATTCCTCTTGTTTAGTGCTCCATGCCCGGATCGGCAGTACAATATCATCCAACAGATCCATATCTTTAACATACGGATGGATCGCATCCGCCGCCATTTCGATAGCAGCGGCCAGACAATCACTGGCTTTCTGGCCAATAATGGCTGTGTGAGCATCCGGATCGATTTCCTTGATCCGTCCCATCGACCGAACATTAAAGGAAGAATAGATTACAT
>DGUK01000043.1:11390-11928 GCA_002394635.1 Faecalitalea sp. UBA4312 | reverse complement strand
CCAGTACGAACCCTGAGAGTACGGATCCAGATATTCCAAAGCCCCTTTCATTGCCACGGCATGTGTAGAAACCAGCACATGTTCGACAGGTTCTTTGGCAAGATCCTCAAGAAAGCTTCCCATACGGCGAACCACGGATTCCAAACTTTCCATGCCCTTTGGTGCCGGGTTATGAACAAAATCACTGAAAAAGTCAACGATTTCCTGGCTTGGGTGGTCAAGACTGGTTCCTTCATAAGGTCCATAGTCCATTTCCAACAGACGGTCATCCAGCCGAATATCCGACTGACCACTGACAATCCTTGCGGTTTGTACCGAACGTTGTAAAGGGCTGGAGAAAACCCGATCGAACCAAATGTGCTGCTGCCGAAAATACTGAGCAGCCATTTGGGCTTGTCCTATTCCCTGCTGGTTTAACGGTGCATCGCTCCGTCCCTGCAGGAGTCTCTCCTTATTCTTGATCGTTTGTCCATGCCGTATGATATAGATTTTCATAGTCCTACTCTTTCATTGTGCGATATAGATTGGCTAAAATGGC
>DGUK01000043.1:3125-11250 GCA_002394635.1 Faecalitalea sp. UBA4312 | reverse complement strand
GTGGCAGCCAATGAAGTGGCCAGACCGGAATTCTGCATACCGATTTCTATGGAAAGAGCTTTTTTCTTAGCCAGAGGCAGTTTGAGAATTTTTCCCAGTCCATACCCACAAGCATATCCAAGCAAATTGTGCAGGATCACAACCACAAATACGACCAGACCAGTATCCAGGATCTGCTGGGCGTTGTGTGATACAACCGAAGCGACGATAAGCGTGATCGCAAGGACCGAAATAACAGGAAGCAGGTCCAGGACCTTCTGTGTCTGTCGGGACCAGAACCGGTTGATCAAAAAACCCAATGCGATTGGAATGATCACGACCTTGACAATGGAAAGGAACATGCCGATTGGTTCTACATTGACCGAAGTGCGCAGCATCAGCCAGGTAATCGCCGGCGTTAATAAAGGCGCTAACAACGTGTTTACACTGGTCATGCCTACAGACAAAGCTACATCGCCCCGGCTTAAATAGGTCATCACATTGCTGGATGTCCCTCCCGGACATGTACCGACAAGAATGACTCCGGCTAATAATCCGGTCTCAAGACCAAACAATTTTCCCAGCAGGAAGGCCAAAATCGGCATGATCGAAAACTGTGCCAGGCATCCCAGCAGGATATCTTTCGGATGCTGTAATACCAGCATAAAATCCTTTGGCTTCAATGTTAGTCCCATACCGAACATCACGATCATTAAAAGATAATTCACCCACGATGTATCAATCCATACGCATGTAGATGGAACAAACAACGCCAGTGCAGCAATCACCAGAACGATCACTGCCATATATTTTCCGGTAAACTGGCTGATCTTATTTAACATTATATAAATCCTCCTTATAACAGAACAGGGAGCTCAATGAAAGCTTCCTTGTTTGTTAGTATATCACTTTTCTGCAATTTTTACAGGATCCCATCCCGGATCCCGGTACTGAGTAACGGAAAGATGGTTAGAACTTACATAATCCGCAATAAACTTTGTCCTCGTTTTTTCCAGGGCTTGTTCATCCTGTGTGATCTTCTCATATGCCGCATAATGCTCTCCAAAAATTCTTTCCGAGCTCGGCTTGCTCTGCGAACCATCGGCTACCTGGTCAAACTGTGTTACTTCATAACCATCCCCGCTCTTACGTAGGTGCATCGCTCCCGGATAATCTCCACCGGATACCATGTTTAATGTATCCTTTTCTAGATCATAGTTATAGAGTTCAAATTTTCCATAGACAAGGACATCCTGTGGATCGTGGTCATCGGTATATACGATAGTGATGCTTGGAATGCTGACATCCGCT
This sequence comes from Faecalitalea sp. UBA4312, assembly GCA_002394635.1. Lineage (GTDB taxonomy): Bacteria > Bacillota_I > Bacilli_A > Erysipelotrichales > Erysipelotrichaceae > UBA4312. Next base: position 9,960 of record DGUK01000043.1, on the reverse strand, counting down.
TTGTCGTAATCCTTGCCGATTTCATCTACCATATACTCACAGATTGCATCCATATATGGTTCTGTCCCTGTATATTTATAGGCAGGCAGTGCATCCTCCGATGCCTGGTCTGTCTTTGTGAAGGAAATCCAGTTATCATCCATATTGATAAATAAGCCATCTCCTTCGATAGTATATTCATAAGAACCTGTATCTGTCATTAGCTCTGTGGAGCCCCAGCGCACATCGATGTTTACACTCCCTTGTAAGGCTCCGGTATGGTCCTTATTCAACTGGACAGATTCAATATCCTGCGGTTCATCCGCAATATATGTTCCCGGTATATAGTCATACATGGTTTGCTGTTCAAAATCTTCGTATGTAATAGAATCAATGATAGCAGCCAGCGCATCACTGACCGGTAGATCCACATCGTCGTTTCCACTGGTATGCGCAGTGATCTCAAACAGAAGAACACCTCCGTTATACTGTCCGGCAATAGCGGATTGCGATAACCCGCTGCCTTCTTTTTCAACCACCAGATTTCGCCAGTAACCCCACTGATCCGTAGTCCCCGGAAAAATACCTTCGCTGCGTTCTATTGTTTCCGGATCCTCGCTCCAGCTTTCTGTACATTCAGCTAACACCTCTTCCGGTTGTTTTTTTTCAATATAAGAAATTGTCACCATATTGGTTCCGGCCGAATCCTCTGTATAGACAAACTGCGCCACATGATCACCGATCCTGGAAGCTTCAATGACCGAAGGATCATATACAACAGTCCATCCATCTTTACTTTGATATGTGCCGGTCTGTTCCACTTTTTCCGCTGTTTCCTGTTTCTGCGGTTCGCTTGGCTGGCCACCACAAGCTGTCAGACAGGCAGCCAGAACAACCGCAATCCATCTTCTTTTTAATATATGCATATGTTTCCTCCTGTTCATCTGAAATCCCTCTTTCTATTATTTGATTTTACCATGAATTGCATCCAGAAAACGAATCATGCCCGCCGGATATTCCTCCCGTTTCGGACAATTATGGTTTCCCAGACCAATCGGTTTATTGGTACCATGATAATCGCTGCCCGCCGTCACATACAGATCATATTGCCAAGCATATTGCAACATTTGTTCCTGCAGTTCTCTGGAAAACCCAGAATAGTAGGCTTCCACGCCCTGTAATCCAAAGCTCACCAATCGCTGCAGGCGCTCATCCATATCCCGGCCGATAATCAGCTGGTCCCCGCTTCCAAAACTCGGATGCGCAAGTACCGGGATCCCTCCTGCCCCCAGGATGCCTGTAATCGCCTGCTCCGGACGAACATACTGCGAGCGAAAATGGACCTGGTTAATATACTTTTTGATTGCTTCTTCCTTTGTCCTGACATATTTATATTCGGTCATCAGATTCCCAATATGTGGTTTTCCCGGATTATCCAGAGCAAATAATGCATCCACATCTTCTTGAGAAAAAGTAATGCCAAACTGTTCTTTCAGCAGCTTTAACCGCGCTTTCACTTTTGTGATCCGATAAGAATGGCCAAGATCCACCACATTCCGGATTGCCTGCGTATCAGGATCATACCCATATCCCAGGATATGATACTTACCTGACTCATCCTTGCAGGAAAACTCCACACCGGTCAAAAATTTCGGATCTTCGCTTTTGCGGATCTTCTCTATACATATACATCCCTTGATCGCATCGTGGTCAGTTAATGCGAACAGATCAATTCCTGCTTTTTTTACACTTTCAAGAATCTGTTCTGGTGTATCAGTCCCATCCGATACCGTTGAATGCATATGTAAATCCATTTTTTCAGGATATTTCATTCAGAAGCTCCTTCTTTCTATTCTCTATAAAATGTTTTCACCATCAAAGTATCGCTTTCATCGTTAAGCGCATAAGCTAAATCATCCATTGTTTTTCGAACGGTAAACATCCGTTTCATAATTGAAATTCCTCGATATTATATTCTCTGAGACCCTTTTCCTGATTCTCTACAAGCATTGCATCCATTCTTCTCTTTCGATGATTTAATATTATCTCATGTTTCGTCTATTTATAATATCCTATAATCGATGTTTGATCCGATCCATATAAGATTCAGTTAAACTGGCCCAGGAATAGGCACTCATATACTCACCACGATACGCATTGACCGCATTGATATCCCCTTCGAAATAATGATATAGATCGCAATCCAGCAATTCCGGGACGATCCGCATCGTACCTCTGCCCATCTCCAGGATCTCACTGATTCCATATTCCTCTAACGTGTCACGAAGACTGCGGATGACCACATCCAGCTGTTTCTGCATGGAGCGTGTATATCGTTGGTCTTCCCACAATACCCCAAAAGCATGGGTGCGGGTGATACTCCCTCCCTGACGATCGACTAGATATGCCAGAAGTTCTTTGGCTCGTGCCCGGTTAAAATGCACCATGCGGCCATCTACAAGAACATCAAATTCGCCGAAGGTCTGCACCACGATATGCGAACGAGAAGGCTTCTTTTCCTGTAATGAAAAGACATACTCGATTTCTCTGGCTAAATGTTTCGGATTTAAAGGCTTGAGCAGATAACCAGATGCATGAAGAGCAAAGGCATCCACCGCATACTGCGAATAACCAGTCAAAAAGACAATGGCAGTATCCGGTTGTTTCTCCTTGATTCTGGCAGCCAAGGTCAATCCGTCGATATCCGGCATATTGATATCCAGGATGGCAACATCCACGGTATGTTCATTCAGCCATTCCAATGCTTCCAGTCCTTTAATAAATCCTTTGACCTCTGTGACCTGTGGCAGATTTTGACACAATGAAATTGTTAGTCCCAGAACCAGCTCTTCATCATCAGCACATAATATTTTCATTTGTGTCACCTCCAGTGGTTTTAGCCCATAAAAAAACGAAAAGGAAACGCAATACGATCTTCAACATGATAAAATTCACCAAGTCCTGGCAGCGGCTCTAGCAACCGGGACTCTATAACGTAAAAACACATCGAAGACCTGTATTCACATCTTTGACCGGCTCTTTATCATCTTGTTTACCGTTTCCTTTTCGCTATAACGAGATTCCTTTAGACATGCGTATTGTGACATATCCTGTCCAACAGATGTCCAACAATTCTAAAGGAATATTTATATTTTTTTCATTTTTTGATAGCCGGTATACGGATTACAATGGTTGTCCCCTGCTCTATCTTGCTGTAGATCATCATAGAGCCTTCGCACATCGTTTCCAAGCGTTCCTTCACATTGCGTAAACCGATATGCGTGGTATCTGCTTCCTTGATCGAATCCACATCAAATCCTACCCCGTTATCCTGGATACGGATGGTATGATATTGCTCCGTTCGGTCTGTGGATACCGTGATTTGTCCGTAATCACGTATACGGACCCCATGACGGATAGCATTTTCTACGAGTGGCTGGATGGTTAGCGGTGGCAGATCAAAGTCTGTATCCCGTATGTCGTAATCAACGTGGATATTAGGAAAGCGGATCATTTCAATTTCAGAATATATACGCGTATGCTCCAGTTCTTCAGCAATCGTAATCAGATTGGGCCGGCTCAACGAGTCGATATTCTTCCGCAAATAGCTTCCGAATTTTTCTGTCGTATCAAAAGCCCTCTTCGGGTCGATCAAGCATAAAGCCTGAATGGTTGACAGCGTATTAAACAGAAAATGAGGTTGGATCTGAGAGACCATGATCTGGATCCGCTGTTCAGCTTTTAATGCCTCTTCGTGCTCCCGTACAAATTGTAAATGCAGCCAAATATAATAAAACACACAGCTGTTACAAACGGCAACACTCAAAAAGGTAACGGATAATTCCCGATAGTCCACAAACGTATCCAGAAAAACGGACACAACGATCAACAGGGCATTAAAAAGCGGAATCAACATCTCTGCCCCTTTGAGCCGATTGTATTTTCGGATCGTCAAAAAAATCAGATAAGCCAGTAGGATCCCGCTGACAATATGACAGCTGTACCCCAACGGCCCTCTTTGAAATTCGTTGTTTTCACTGATGCTGAATGCAACAGGGGAAAAAGAAGCAGTCAGATAGATCAGCGCATTCACTCCGATCATCATCCAGGCAATACGATTGCTTCTGCCTCGGTTGACAATGTAACAAAATAAAACGATGATAACAGGACGTATAATATAACCAATAATACCGATCCAGGTCCGGACATATGGCATCGTTCCTTTCTGATCTACCATATATCCCATCACGTTCTGAACGATCAAGCCAAAGACCAGCAAAATGATGATACCCATAATTCTTTTATCCGACTTACGGATGTATGGATCCACAAACACCGCAAATGTAAGTCCGATAATCTGTAATAATAATACAATGAGGATCATTGTTTCTGCTCGATGTAATTGAACCATCGCGTCCACCCTTTCTGTTTTATCTGAAAAAACACCGGAAAAGAAGATCAAAGGCCCCCTTTCCGATGTCCTGCTTAATCAATCCGTACAAAATACGGTAAAGCTTTTTCATTGCCATTGTTATTTACGATATTCGTTCTGCTTTGACCGATACGACAACCGGTACATCCTTGATGTATAAATAAAGTCTCGTCCATATCAAAAATTATCCTTTTGATTCCTTCATCTCCCTTTATTCATAATTCGTATTCTACAAAAATCCAATGAGCGACACTGTTTTCTTCTGTTTTACAGTGTTTTAAAGACTTCATCGATTTGTTCTTTTGTGGCTAATCCGGAATGAAACGCTGTCGCCGCCCCGGCACTGGCTCCTAGCTTTTGTGCATAGGCATAATCCTTTTTACGTAGATATCCGGCGATAAAGCCAGCCACCATGGAATCACCGGCCCCTACAGAATTGACAACCGTTCCTTCTGCCGCCGGTTGTATAACAGTCTGCCCCTGTTCATCGACCAGCATGGATCCTTGTCCGGCCATAGATACCAATACATTCTCAGCCCCTTTGCTTTGAAGGGCTTTCGCATAATGGACAATTTCCTGCCGGGTCTGGATCGTTGTATCAAACATGACAGATAGTTCATCAATATTAGGTTTGATGACAAAAGGATGAAAACGTAAGGTACTGATCAGTAAGTCTTTTTCGGCATCCACCACAATACGCACCCCCGGCTGAACCTGTTCTAACAGACGTTCATAAGAATCCGATGGCATAAAGGAGGGAATATTCCCGGATACCACAATCGTGTCTCCGGCTGGAATGGTCCTGACCTTTTCCAGAAGATCTAAAAAATCTTTTTTTGTCACTTTCGGGCCTTGCCCGTTGATCTCTGTCTCTTCCTCTGATTTCATCTTGACATTGATTCGTGTCATCCCCTCTTTCACATGCACAAAATCCGTTCGGATCCCCAGACGATTCAACCCTGTTTCCAATTCTCTGCCAGTAAAATCTGCCACGAATCCCAAAGCACAAGTTTCTACACCCAGTTCATTTAGAATGATCGATACATTGATGCCTTTTCCTCCATAATAGATATGTTCGCTGGTCATTCGATTGATTTGTCCGACCCGAAACTGTGGCACCTGGATGACATAATCCAAGGCCGGATTCAACGTCACTGTATATATCATAAGCCCTCCTGATTTTCATCACATACGTATTTTATTCTTTATTAGTCTACCACGGATCAGCGGATAACCTCAGTCATTTTAAACGCGGAAGTCCTGTGTTCTTCCTCGATCTTCCAGTAGCGTAAAGCGGTCTGTACCACTTCTTGTATCTGACCTTCTTCTTTAAAACGATGATCGGCCCCACTTATAGAATACAGTTTCATGGATCTTCTTTCCTGACAAAATTTTCTGACATCTTCATAAGGAACCGTCACATCTTTCTTTCCGTGGATCACAAGAAAGGACTGTTTTGTATAATCAAGTTTGAAGACATCGTGTTGTTGCAGCTGCTCAAAAAAGACATAAGGTACCCAAAGCTCTCTTTGTCCGGGAAAACCACATTGAATCGACCCCAAAGCACGATACTGCCGGGCATCCTTTAATCCGGCTAATGATAGAAACAACTGCGGCATTGTCACAGCCGGAGCACGCAGAACGGTTTGAAATTCCATGGTATCTCCCCGCATCAATGTATCCTTGCACAATAATGTGATATAGCCGCCAAAACTGGTCGCAAAGACATATTTTTTCTGTGATGGAAATTGATTTCGGCAATATGCCAACATATGCTTCAGATCCTTGATACAGTTGTCCACCGTCAGACTTTGCCCATCCACCGGACTTTTCCCATGTCCCGGCCAGTCGAAACATACCAGTTGTCCCTGCTTTTTTGTCAGCTCTTTTGCCAACGCATATAAAGCCGAGCTCTCTTTATCACCGGCAAAGCCATGCACTCCCAATACAATATGATGTGATTTCCCATGATCCGGGACATACATTTTACAGTCGATCGGATACCTGTCAGTTTCTAATGCAAAATACTGTATCTTCATTAACAATAGTATAAAACACATCTTTGATCTTCTCAAAAAAATCCCGTTTTTTACGGGATAGTTTACTTATTTTTCTCAAAAGCCAAACGAGGTTCGTCATCTTCTTCCACGAAGATCGTTCCACAGTGTACAAATCCAAGCTTTTTTAATAATTTCTGCATGATTCTATTATCTCCATGAGTATCCATACGAAGATGGCCACACTGCGCAAAAGCCCAGTTGATACAATAGATACCAACCCCTTTATGTAAACCATCTGAAGCAATCCGGTGGATTACTCCATAAGGATCATCCTTCATCCATCTTCCTTCGGTAATATTCCGATATGTCGGCTCAATATCTTTTCCACAATCAAAGTAAAAGGTTCCTATGACCGTTTCCTCTT
>DGUK01000043.1:0-3074 GCA_002394635.1 Faecalitalea sp. UBA4312 | reverse complement strand
GTTTCCTCTTTCAATATCATGACGGATCAAGGCTTGTGGCGGCCATTGTGTCAGTCCCCATTGTTTAGGATTGCCATGAGCTGCCATCCTTTCTCGAGCACACCGATAAATTTCCATCATTCTTGGCAGATCCTGTTCCGTTGATTTTCGAATTTTCATATTGCCTGCTCCCTAGTTATGACCCATTACCCGAATTCCGGCAATACCAAAAACAATCAATAGAATACAAATATACTGTGCGACGGTCAACCTTTCATCAAACAAAATAATACCAAGAACAGAGGTTCCGATGATTCCGATCCCTGTCCAAATGGCATAGGCCGTCGACAATGGCAGTCGTTTGATAGCCAATGACAAAACAACGGCACTGGCGATGTAACCGATCATTGTCAATATGGTGGGGGCCAAAACCGTAAATCCCTGTGAATATTTCATCATCACCGCCCAGAAAACCTCCAGTATACCGGCAATCAGCAATAATACCCAGCTCATCCTTTTCTCCTCCTGCTACAAAAAAAGGCCTATTATGCATCTTCTAAGGCCTAATGATGCATAACAAGCTCCCTACATACCCGGCGGCATGTATAGTTTGATGGTATCATTCTCTTCTCTTTTATGCAAGCAAGGCCTCGATTCCGTAACAAATACCAAAGGCAAGCACATCGACTGCCACAATTGTCGACCCCACTGGTGTCGATAACAGCAAGGAGATAAGAATACCACATAAGGTACATGTTACCGATAAAAAGGCTGAAAAAAGAGTTACAGTCCGAAAGCTATGAAACAATCGCATAGCAGACAAGGCCGGAAAGATGACCAGGGCCGATATCAATAATGACCCGACCAGATTCATAGCCAGGACAATGATGACCGCAATCAGGATCGCAATGATCAAATTATACAGATCAACAGGAATTCCCGTCGCCCTGGAAAATGTTTCATCAAAGGTCACCGCAAAAATCTTATGATAAAAAAGCAGAAAGAAACAAACGATCATGACCGAAAGTACAGCGCATAGCCAAACATCCCTCTTTGTCAAGGTCAAGATAGAAGTCGATCCAAACAAAGTACTACAGACATCCCCGGATAAATTGGAGGATGTAGAAAACATATTCATCAATAAGTAACCAAAAGCCAAGGCCCCACAGATAACATGGCCAATGTCGCATCTCCTTTGATCTTAGTATTTTGTCCGGAACGAAGCAATAAGACTGCGCTCAATACCGTTACCGGCAGAACCAGCATCATCTCACTGGTTACCTTCAGCACAGAAGCTGGCTATTCGCTCTTTACCTAGCTACCTTATCCAATCCAAAGACAAAGCTCTTCTTCTGCAAAGCTTTGATCTGGAGGATTTCATCACAGTCATTGAACAGTTAACGAAAGGATCCCCTGTCGATTGACAGAGGACCTTTTTTATATTTGATTCTTTTTTGTGCTGATCAAATGCCAAAGGGCAAGAACCGGATGATGAAAGAGCATCCGTGGTCCGGCATAACGCATCACCTGGCGGATCTGTGCTCTTTGTTCCGGTCCATAACAATGAACCTTGCATTGGGAACAGAACGTTTTATTTTCCATAAACGGACATTTCGCACTGCGTTTTTGCGCATATTCGATCAATTGCCGGCATGCCTCACATGGAACCGTTGTCCCTCTATGGTTTTTCCGGCAGTATAAGAGGATCATTTCTTCTACAATATTCTGCTCTCTTTTGATTTTTTCATCTTTTGTCATGTGCGGACTTTCCAGGAGGCTGCCTGTTGTCTCTGTCCGATAAAGTCTGTATAGATTCCTTCTTGTTTCATCAGCTGCGCATGGGTTCCTCGCTGAACGATCTTTCCTTTATCCACAACCAGGATCTGATCGGCTTGCTCGACCGTTTTCAAACGATGGGCAATGAGAATGATCGTTTTTTCTTTCGTTAAGGCATCAATCGCCTGCATCAGTTCTTTTTCATTTTCCGGATCCACATTGGCTGTCGCCTCATCCAGAAAGATGATCGGCGCATCCTTCATGATCGCCCGGGCGATGGAGATACGCTGTCTTTCTCCGCCGGATAAAGATGCCCCGCCTTCTCCGATCACGGTTTCATAGCCGTCCGGCAGCTGACAGATAAAATCGTGGCAGCATGCTTTTTTGGCCGCCTGGATCACCTTCTCCATCGAGGCCTCCGGGTGTCCAAAACGGATATTGTTGGCAATCGTATCGTGGAACAGATAGACATTCTGGAACACAAAACTGAAGTTTGCCATCAAGGCATCCATATCGTATTCCCGAACATCTTTGCCCCCGATGGTCACAACGCCCTGGTCCACATCCCAGAACCGGGCCAGAATATTTACCAACGTTGTTTTGCCACCGCCGGACGGACCGACAATAGCTGTTGTGGTTTTTTCCGGGATGGTCAAGGAAATATCATCCAGTACTTTTTGTTTATCATACGAAAAGTAAATATGCGAGGCTTCGATGTCCCTGTGTTCCGTTGTGATTGCCTGGCCGCTCAGATCCATCTGCGGTGTATCCAGAATATCCTGGGCACGACGGACACTTGTATCCACAACTCTTAGTAAAGCCGAATAGCTGCCCGCATTTTCCAGGCTGGCATAAACGATAAAGGCAGAGATGACCATTACGATGGCCGTCAGCGCTTCCATAGAACCAGCACAGTAAAAGTAGCAGGAAAAACCGACCATGGCGACACCAGTCAGCTTGGCAACAAGGGACTGCAAGCTCATCATCGGGATCAAGGTCATCTCCATATCGGTGTTTACCTTGACGTTTTCCGCAATGGCTTCATTGAGTTCATAGCTTTTTTTCCCTGTCAGATGATAGGCTTTGACTTCCGCCATGCCCTGTAAGTATTCCAGCACTTTTTCAACTACTTTTGCATCGGCATTGACTTTTGTTTCCGAAATGGAACCGGCCCGATTCTGCAAGCCGCTGTTGATCCATAAAAAGATGGAAAATCCGACCAAGAGAACCAATGAGATCCGCCAGTCAAAGAGTGCCAGCATCAAAAGGATCAAAGTCGTCGTCAAAAGCCCTTCACAGACCATCATAATGACACGGGT
>DGUK01000027.1 GCA_002394635.1 Faecalitalea sp. UBA4312 | reverse complement strand
CATGGAACCTGTAAGAAAATCCAGACATTCCAACCAGAGAGATAAGATCTATGAATATTTATGTTCTACAGAGCAACATCCTTCGGCTGAAATGATCTATGATAACTTAAAAAAGTCGATGCCTTCCTTGAGTCTGGCTACGGTTTACAGAAACCTGAAGTTTCTGGAAAAAGAAGGAAAGATCAAACGTGTGATCACACCGGGCAATACGGAGCGCTATGATTATGATATGTCAGAGCATGCTCACTTTATTTGCCGCCATTGTGGGCAGGTAAAAAACCTGAGATCCATCCCGATCGATCGAAACAACATGGAAGGCCTGGATCCGGAGGATCTTGTGGAAAAATGCAGTATCAATCTGATTGGTATCTGTGGAACATGCAGAAAACTGGGTTCCGTTTGATTTTCTAAAAAAACTGTGTAATAGAGCATTTGTCTCTGTTACACAGTTTTTGTGTTTATCGCGCATCCTTTTGTTTCTTTTGTTAATTATTTAATTGAAATGTCTATAAAAAACAGGAATCCTTTCGATTCCTGAATTTACGTCAACTCTTAGATAAAAGATCTAAATATATTTTTTGTTCATCTTTTGAGATATTTAACAGTTCCATTGCTCTTTCTGCGCTGCAGCTAAAGCTTTTCATCATTTGTTTTAAAAAAATAACGGTGGTCTCTTCTCGACCCTTTTTGCTTCCCTGTTCGTAGCCGTTTTTCTCTCCTTGCATATACCCGATTTTCTCTCCCTGTTCGTATCCTTGGCTATAGTGCACTAGTTCCCATGCGTTCATCCTTCCTATCTCCTCTCTGATTTCTTTTGAAATGGTTATGCCTTCATTTTTCAACATTTGTATTTTGTCCTCCTTTTTCGCGTTGATCATAAATAAGCGGTTGGACAGATCCAGTATTTTCTCCGGTGATCTTTCTTTCGATAGATTCAATACGATGATTCGTAGAGTTTCCTCTCCTTCCGGGCTCTTTAAGCTCGTTCTATATATGGTATTCCTATATTCCGGTTTCGGATTCAGTATTAACCATATGCTGACCACCGGTATCATATGTCGATACTTATACATGATATTCTTCATTTCATACTGATGGTCAATCAGACGACAGCCATACTTCGTTATGCGGTTGAATAACGGATACGGCAGACTCAGATCCTTCTGCAGCTCGATATTGACGCGCAGATGCATGCCCTTTTCCTGCTTCTGTCGGATGTCGTAGCAGGCATCATAGATAACTTCACTATCAAACGGATCCTTATATACATTCTTTCCGGATTCGATATAACCATCTGCCAATTCATCGATCGACATGCCTTTACATTCTTCGATCAGTTCCCTCGCATACAGTGCCTGGATATGCGGGATCGATAATAATCGGGTACTGGATCCATCCTTTTGGATCTCTTCCAATGTGTAGTTTAAGACTTCTTCCTTGATAGCTGACATGATTCCTCCTTTTCTTTAGTCTTATTACCTACTACGAAGTTAAAAAAGAACGACAAAAAACAATGACGGAATCAATGAAATAATTAAGAAGCTATGATAGAATCCTTGGTATATAGAAAGAAGTGAAACGATGGAACAAGAAATGATGAATCGGGATAAAGTCATTATCCAAACAAGTATTCTTGGTATTTGCACCAATGTTTTTCTGGCTGCTTTTAAAGCCGTGATCGGAGTTCTCAGTCATTCGATTGCGGTGACATTAGATGCAGTCAATAATTTATCGGATGCTCTTTCCTCCATTATTACGATCATCGGTACGAAGCTGGCCGGAAAACTGCCGGATAAAAAGCATCCGTTAGGATATGGACGCATTGAATATCTGAGTGCCATGATCGTATCCGGAATCGTGTTATATGCCGGTATTACTTCATTTGTGGAATCCGTAAAAAAGATTATCCAACCAGAGAAAGCGGATTACAGTGTATTGTCTTTAATAATCATTGCGGTCGCAGTGGGTGTTAAGCTCGTATTGGGAAGATATGTAAAAGCTCAGGGCGAAAAGGTCCATTCCGGATCTTTGATTGCTTCCGGTTCGGATGCGTTATTTGATGCCATCCTGTCGGCTTCGGTATTGGCCAGTGCCCTTTTGTATCTGGTCACCGGCTTGTCTCTGGAAGCCGTTGTCGGTGTCATTATTTCGGTTGTGATCATTAAATCCGGCATTGAAATGATGATCGATACGCTCAATGATATCCTGGGTATGCGCCCGGATAAGGAAACCACCTTGAAGATCAAAGCACTTCTCAGCGAGGAACCGGAGGTCCGTGGGGCTTATGATCTGGTAATCTATAATTTCGGGCCAAATAAGAACCTGGCTTCTGTTCATCTGGAACTGCCGGATACCATGACTGTGGATCAGGTCGATCAGCTGACAAGGAAGCTTGAAAGCAAGGTATACAAAGAAGCCGGCATCATTCTGACCGGTGTCGGTGTCTATTCCTACAACACAAAAGATGAAGAAATAGCAGCCATGCAAAAACAGATTACCGAAATAGTCTTTTCCCATGACTGGGCTTTACAGATGCATGGATTTTATGTAGACAAGCAGAAAAAAGAGCTTCGCTTTGACGTGGTAATGAGTTTTGACATCAAACCGAAAGAGGGGCTTTCTATCTTGTATCAAGAATTGTCCAAAGCCTATCCGGACTATACCATTCATATTGCCCCGGATGTAGATATATCAGATATTGAATAGAAAATGACCTGATGGTTGCTCATCAGGTCATTGAATCGTTTATGATGTTTTATGGTTATTCAACATTTTCAAACTTCATGGTTCCAAATGGATCCGGATCCTCTGATGTCAAGGTCGCAGGCGCCGGGAAATAGACATCCCCGACTGATGTTCCTTCCACCTTATGGAAGGTTTGCTGCCAGATGGCATCGTCCTTATTTTCTTCGATAGATGTCGTGAAAGAGCTATCGTTGGCAAAGGCTTCATACAGATCGGTACATTCATGTAACCAATACCCTCCACGAGTCAAAGAGCCTGTCAAGGTATAGCTGCCTCCTTCGGTCATCTGCTGTTTCAAGGCTTTCAAGATACCAGCTGTCAGAATAAACCCGGGAATATAATCCAGCGGCACACCGTTGAGGTTTGCCGGATGCTTGATGGAGCCGTTTCGTACTGATAATCCGGTGATGTCCTCAGCACAAGGAGCCCATCCCGGTCTTTGTTTCCATACGGTATCCGAGAAACAAACCATCGATGCATAAATACAGTTCGGATTGAGCTGATGAATGTCTTCTTCGGATAAACCGAAACGATCCAGGGCACCGTTTTGGTAAGAGCAGACAATGATATCAGCTTCCTTGACCATGTCTTTAGCCTTTTCCAGTTGTTCGGAAATATTGAAATCTAGAGATACTGATTTCTTTCCGGCCCAGCCGTCCAGTTCGAGCATCGCCTGTTCCTGGTTCACATATTTTCCTCTTCGGATCATTGTGACATCGGCCCCATATTCCGCCAACAAACGTGTACACGCCGGACCGGCAATAATATGGGTCAGATCCAATACCTTGATGCCGGATAAAGGCCGCTTTCCGGTTTTTTCAAAGCTTTTTTTCGGTGTATCCTTGACCTTGGTCATACGGACCAACGGCATAGCACAGACCGTTTTACCGACTTCCATGGCCTCCCATTCACTGCGTTCTCTCAATACGCATCCACAGGCCCCATTGGCAAAGGATGCTTCTTCCAGATCTTTTCCCTTCCATTTTCGAATGGCATTTCGCGTTATGATCTTATCTGCCGGAAGCGTTGTAAAAACCAGTTTATCCGGCTCTTTTTTCATCCGGAGAACTTCCATCATCTTCGCTTTCTGGGATTCATAATAAACATGTGCCGAGAAATAACGGCCATCTTTTGTCGGATATTTATAGAATGATCCGTTTAACGCATTATCTACACGTATTGCTGACTGATAGCGGGATGTGATGAATTCTTCATTGCCTTCATAAGCCATCATATACAACCGGATGACCTGTAAACCGGCCATGGTAATATCACAGAGGATGGGATCAGAACTCACGTCCATCCCTCGTTGTCTGGCAATGTCTTTGGCCAATACCTGATCCAGACTTAAAATGGCAGCGGCCGGCCCTGTCTGCAGTACTTTTTCTTTTTCAAACAGTTTTTTTACAGCTTTCAAACGCAAAGAAACCAATACCGGCTTAAGTACAGAAGGAAATGGGTTGTGTTCCACACAAGCTTTCAAGAGTTGTCTCTTGCGGTCATTGACACAGAAGACGACCGGATCCTCCGTCCGAATATCCAGCTTCTTTTTCAGATCTTCATAACATAGCTGCGCCTGCAGCGCTTTTTCTTTCATCGTTTCCATATTTAGATCTCCATACATACATCCCACGCTCGCCAGATGACCGAGCGCAGGTTACCGACTTGTTTACAATCACCGACCAGATGAATATTGCCTTTTTCTTCGACTAACGGTCTCGGAATATAACCTACGCTGGAAATCACACTGTCACAAGGGATCATGATATCTTTCTTGTTCTGACGAACAAGAACCGCATGATCATTAACCTCTTTTAAGGCAGCTTCCAGATAAACCGGTATTTTATGCAGTGCAAAATATTCTCTTAGATATGAACTGTTAGCCAGACAGACCCCTTTCTGACTGACTAAGTCGTCTTTCATCTCGATAATGATCGGTTTCTTGCCCTGAAGACATAGCTCGTAGGCAATTTCACAACCTGTCAGACCACCGCCGATGACCGCTACTGTATCCCCAACCGGTGTCCCTGTCAAATAGTCACACGCTTCGACCATCTTCTCTTGTCCCGGTACATTCAGAACCCTTGGTTCGGAGCCGGTGGCAATAATGACCGGATATTGGCTGAAAACTCCCAATTCCTTGATTTCAGTGTTTAAATGTACTTCAATCTCATTCTTTTCCACCTGCCGAAGATACCATTTCAACAAATCTCTCAGTTTCCCTTTATAAGATTCAGAAGATGCAGCCACAAATGTGCCACCCAGGTGATCATTCTTTTCATAAATGATCGGCTGATGGCCCCGTGCCTTTAAGACCAGGGCGCTTTCCATACCACCGATCCCGCCACCGATAATAATGACCTTTTTCGGATAGTCCGTCTTTTTGATATAATGCTTGTCCGTCTGCATGGTCGTTGCGTTGACAGCGCATCGGGCCAGATGCAAAGAATCCTGCAGATCCTGATCATTCGGAACCCCTTTATAATGGCACATGTTGAAACAGCCGTTATGACAAAGGATACACGGACGAATATCCTCCGTACGGTCTTCCATCAGCTTGGTGATCCATTGCGGATCTGCCAGGAACTGACGGGCAAAACCAGCTCCATCAATTTCATGATTCTCTATAGCTTTGGCCGCTGTTTCTGGATCCATTCTTCCCGCACAGACAACCGGGATATCCACAAACTTCCGGATATGCGCTACATCCTTTAGATTACAGTTTTCCGGCATATATACCGGTGGATGCGCCCAATACCAGGCATCATACGTTCCATTATCGCAGTTGAGCATGTCATAGCCTGCATCCTGTAAATACTTAGCAGCCTTTTCGGATTCTGCCATATCTCGTCCGACTTCTACATACTCTTCTTCCGGTAAGGCTCCTTGTCGGAAGCCTTTCGTTTTGGATACGACACTATAACGCAAAGAGACAGGGAAATCCTGTCCACAGACTTTTTTAATAGCCTGTACAATTTCAACCGCAAAACGATATCGGTTTTCCAGACTTCCTCCATACTCATCTTCTCTTTTATTGACATAAGGCAAAGTAAACTGATCCAGTAAATACCCCTCATGGACTGCATGGATCTCTACACCATCCACACCGGCCTGCTGCAACAGCTTTGCGGTTTTGGCAAAAGCTTCTACATATTCATGAATTTCCTCTACGGTTAAAGCACGGCTGGGAATCTTATCGCTCCAACGGTTCGGCGAAGGACTGGCACTCGCCGTAATCTTATCCAGATCCATGACCGGTTTAGATAAAACCCGTAAGATTGGATTGGTATATAATGTCTCCATCATGGAGCTGACTGTAAATGATCGACCAAAGCCGGCCGTCAATTGTACAAACAACTTCGCTCCTGTTTCATGAAACTTCGGCATCCACTCTTTTAATTCCTGATACATTTTCTCGTTTTTATACAGCCATTGTCCGAACATCGGATTATACACCGGCTGGCATCCCGGTAATACCAGACCTGCATTATTCTGTGCCACTTCCAGTATAAATTCAGCCCCTGCCTTGTCAAAATGGTTCCTCTCCATCCATCCGAACAAGTCCGTACCACCCATGGAAGTCATCACAAACCTGTTTTTGATTGTACAGTTCCCAATGGTCCATGGCGTAAAAAGCGATTCTAAATTCTTATTATTCATTTTCGATACCTCTTTATGTTCACATTTCTACTGTCAATGTAGCATGTATTCTCAATATAATTCAACAATAAAAAACCCGATTCTGATACAATCCCACTAAAGTAGACA
>DGUK01000030.1 GCA_002394635.1 Faecalitalea sp. UBA4312 | reverse complement strand
ATTGTGTTTATGGGAACAAGTCGGTTTTTATATACGGACCATGGTGGTAACCCAAGCAAGAAACGATTATAATAAATACATATGGTTTTGCACGCCCGAACAGGCAGAAGGGAAGATCAATTATGAAACAATTCGATCGATGGATCTGGATCTACGCAACGGGATGGCTTATAGCGGTTCTTTCTTTTTGGCTGTTTCTTACGCCGGGAAATGAAATCGGTTATACCATCGTGATGCAGTATTTGCTACTTCCGGTTTTGACAGTATTGGTCTCCTATAAACTAGCAGATCGGGGAGCTTCTTGGAAGATAGCTGTGCTTTTTGGTATTCTGTATATGGCCAGCGGTTATCTCACCTTTGATCTGGCCAATACGATAGAAACAGGGAATGTAAGTATTCCTTCTTTCTATTCATTATTTTTAGGTATATTATTCTCATTGATCGGCTTGTGGCTGGCAAATCGACAGATTGGATAGAGTAAATAATTGTTTGAGGGAATAGAAGTATGAATTTAAGTGAATTAGAGATTGGGAAAAGTGCCATTATTGAATCAGTTGGCGGCGATGGCGCATTGCGTCAGCACTTTCTGGATATGGGAGTGATTCCGGGGGCGGAAGTCACGGTTGTTAAGTACGCGCCATTGGGAGATCCTATTGAATTGTTGATTCATGGCTATCAGCTGACATTGCGATTGGAAGAAGCCCGACAGATTGAAATAGTGCCGGTGGCCAAAACACAGGATAATCGCACGTTAAAGAAAAATAGGAAGACGGAGCACCCCGGCTTAGGAGAAGGCGGAAAGTTCCATCCGAAAGGGTCGGGAAATCCTTTGCCGGACAATGAAATATTGACTTTTGCATTGGTTGGAAATCAGAACAGTGGGAAGACCACATTGTTTAATCGTCTGACCGGTTCCAATCAACATGTAGGCAATTTTCCGGGCGTAACGGTAGATCGCAAAGATGGAGTGATCAAAGGTCACCCAAAGACACGCATTACAGATCTGCCGGGCATTTATTCCATGTCCCCTTATTCCAGTGAGGAACTGGTTTCCCGCAATTTTGTGTTGAATGAAAAACCCAAAGGTATTATCAACATCGTTGATGCTACCAACATTGAACGAAATCTGTATTTGACGATGCAGCTGTTGGAAATGGAAATACCGGTGGTCGTTGCTTTAAATATGATGGATGAGCTGACGGCTAATGGGGGACACATCGACATCAACCACATGGAACAGCTGCTGGGAACACCGGTGGTACCCATTTCGGCAGCCAAGAATCAGGGAATTGAAGAGCTGGTCGATCATGCTATTCATATTGCCCGATACCAGGAAAAACCATTACGACAGGATTTTTGTGATGAACATGATCATAACGGGGCAGTTCATCGCTCCTTACATGGAATTGCTCATCTGATCGAACACCATGCCCAAAAACAAGATATTCCGATCCGCTTTGCAGCCAGTAAGCTCATCGAAGGAGATTCGAGGATCCAGTCGATGTTGATGCTGGATCAAAATGAAACGGAAACGATGGAGCATATCATTCAACAGATGGAAAAAGAACGTGGACTGGACCGTGGGGCGGCCATTGCCGATATGCGTTTTGCGTTTATCTATCGTGTCTGTGACGCCTGTGTAAAAAAACCAAAGGAAAGTAAAGAACGGGTCCGCAGTGAACGGATCGATCGTTTATTGACTGGCAAATATACAGCTATTCCAGTCTTTATAGGAATCATGGGACTGGTCTTCTTTCTGACCTTTAATGTAATCGGAGCCTGGCTGCAGGGATTATTGGAAAAGGGTGTTGCCTCCTTTACCATGATGGTCGATGTATGGATGGCCCATATGCAGGTCAATCCTGTTCTTCATGGGCTGGTCATTCAAGGGGTTTTTGCCGGTGTCGGCAGTGTATTGAGCTTCTTGCCGATTATTGTCACGTTGTTTTTCTTCCTTTCCTTACTGGAGGATAGCGGATATATCGCAAGAGTTGCTTTTGTGATGGATAAACTTCTTAGGAAGATTGGTTTATCCGGACGCAGCATCGTTCCGTTATTGATCGGTTTTGGCTGTACCGTGCCGGCTGTGATGGCCACCCGTACACTGCCAAGTGAAAGAGACCGACGTATGACGATCTTATTGACACCGTTTATGAGCTGCACGGCTAAGCTGCCAATCTATGCTTTCTTTGTCCATGCGTTCTTTCCGAAACAAGGCGGACTGATCATGATCGGATTATATGTATTAGGCATTGTGGTCGGTATACTGGTTTCTTTGTTGTATCGAAATACCGTGTTCAAGGGAGAAGCAGTTCCGTTTGTAATGGAGCTGCCGAATTATCGGATGCCATCCGCAAAGAATGTTATCCAGCTTTTATGGGATAAGAGCAAGGACTTCCTGCAAAGAGCATTCTCGGTCATTCTGATTGCAACCATTATCGTATGGCTGTTACAGACTTTTGATCTTCATCTCAATGTAGTCAAAGAATCCCAAGACAGTATCTTGGCCATGATTTCCAGTGTTTTGGTTCCTGTCTTAAAACCAATCGGTTTAGGAGACTGGCGGATCGGTACTTCCTTGATTTCTGGTTTTATGGCAAAGGAAAGTGTTGTTTCGACCCTGAAAATCTTATTTGGAGGCCATGTAAACCATGCCTTGAGTGCCTTATCAGCCGCTTCTTTGTTAGTATTCTCTTTGTTGTATACTCCATGTGTAGCAGCTGTGGCTTCTATCAAAAGAGAACTGGGTTCGCGCTGGGCCATCAGTGTCGTGGTATGGCAATGCGTCATTGCCTGGGTCGTAGCTTTTCTTGTTTATCAGATCGGAGGATTGTTATGAAAGGCATAGATCTGCTGATCATAGGCGGAATTCTTCTGACAGTCCTGTTAGCCATAAGGTCTATTCGGAACCATCCTTCAACATGTACGGGTCGCTGTATGGAATGCATGAAGCGTCAAACATGTCGTTCATTGAATGAAAAATATTCGCATAAATAAGCGGATATTTTTTATTATGCTCTCAATTTCAAGATTTCTAATGCTACTAGAGTAGTTCAATTCTTTCGATATGAATAGAATGTCTGTGACTGACCTGCTTTATGCTATACTGAAAGAAAAAAGAGGAGAAAAGTATGACACGGATCTATATTAACGATGACTGGCAGTTTACTGAATACTGTACTCAGGGCTTTATTCAAGGAAAGCCGGCGGCGACGGTATCGGTGCGTTTACCGCATACGAGCCGAGAGGTTCCCTATAACTACTTTGATGAAAGCTTGTATCAGATGGATAGCGGCTATCGAAGAAGCCTGTTTGTACCGAAAGAATGGATGGGAAAACGGATCCTGCTGACGGTAGAAGCGGCTGGTCATTTTTCTTGTGTCTATGTCAATGGGGAAAAGATCAAAGAACATCGGTGCGGTTATACAGCGTATCAGGTAGAACTGACTACCTTTGTGAAGTATGGGCAGGAAAATACGCTGGTCATTGAAGTAGATAGTCGGGAAACCTTGAATCAGCCGCCTTTTGGCTATGTAATCGATTATATGACCTATGGTGGTCTGTATCGTCAGGTCTATCTGGATATAAAAGAACCAGTGTATATCGAGGATGTTTTTGCACGGCCACGTATCAACGGAAAGAACGGTATCATCTACAGTGACATTGAAATCAACGGACCTTTGGATAGGGTGCATTCCATTCGTCAATCGGCTTGTTTGGATACTGGTGGCCAATGGATCGTGGAGACTTCGGAACAACCGCACCAGCTTAAAACCAATGTATATCACTTTGAATTTGGCTTGCCGGATGTCAAAGTATGGGATCTGGATCATCCGAATTGTTATTTGCTGCAGACGGAGATTCTTGATGAACAAAGAAATGTGATCGATCGTAAGGAATGTACGATTGGTTTTCGAACGGCGGAATGGAAAGCTGATGGCTTTTATCTTAACGGCACAAAAACAAAAATCGTTGGTCTGAACCGGCATCAAAGCTATCCGTATGTTGGTTATGCCATGCCGGAATCCATGCAGCGCATGGATGCTGATCTAATCAAAAAGGAACTCGGATGCAATGCAGTACGTACTTCGCACTATCCGCAGTCGCAGTTCTTCATTGACCAATGCGATCATATCGGTTTGCTGGTCTTTACAGAAATTCCGGGCTGGCAGCATATCGGCAACGATACATGGAAGCAGATTGCTGCCGACAACACCCGTGATATGATCCTGCAGTACCGAAATCATCCTTCAATCATATTATGGGGTGTCCGGATCAATGAATCCAATGACGATGATACCCTTTACCGTAAGACCAATACAATAGCTCACCATCTGGATCCGACACGATCTACCGGCGGAGTGCGCTGCATTAAAAAAAGCCATCTATTGGAAGATGTCTATACCTACAATGATTTTAGTCATGAGGGGGATAACAGGGGATGTCTGCGAAAAAGAGATGTGACACCGGATATGGATAAAGCTTATCTGATCAGTGAATACAATGGACATATGTATCCGACCAAAACTTTTGACAGTGAGGATCACCGAACGTCTCATGTTCTTCGTCATGCGGCGGTTCTTGATGAAGTGTTCCATCAAAAGGATATTGCCGGCAGCTTTGGCTGGTGCATGTTTGACTACAACACCCATCAGGATTTTGGTAGTGGAGACCGTATTTGTTATCACGGTGTCATGGATATGTTCCGCAATCCGAAACAGGCAGCCAGTGTCTATGCCTGCTTCCGGAAGGATAAACCAGTGTTGGAAATCACCTCGGCGATGGATATCGGTGAACATCCAAGCGGCAATCCGGGCAAGGTATATATCATCACCAATTGTGATAATGTGCATATGTATAAAAACGATCAGTTGATCAAAACATATAAAACCAAAGATTCCAAATATACGCATTTGGAATATGGGCCCATTCTTGTCGATGATTATATCGGAGATGCCATGATTGGCCAAGAAGACTTTACATCCCAGCAGATGGAGGATGTGAAATATATTCTGAACTATTGTGCCATGAACGGCTTTTCCCATCTTTCGCCAAGAGTGATGGGGAAGGCAGCTCGTTTGATGGCACGCTATAAAATGAAATTCGAAGATGCCTACGCTCTGTACGGAAAATACATTGGAGACTGGGGAAAAGGAGCAACGGTTTATCGCTTTGAAGGTGTCAAGGATGGAAAGATCGTCAAAACCGTGACCAAAACACCGGTAACTTCCATTCATATGGATATTCAGGTCGATCATACTGAATTACAGGAAACGAACACCTACGATGTTGCGGCAATCCGAATCGTCATGAAGGACCAAATGGACAATGTTCTGCCATTCTACCAAGGTGTGGTCAATGCCAGCAGCAATGGTCCGGTGGAAATAGTCGGACCGCGCCAGATCCTTTTACGTGGCGGTATGGGGGGAACATATTTGAAAACGACCGGACAGAGCGGACAAGCTCGTCTGATCTTAACCAACGAACAGGCAGAGATGAAGATACTTTCATTTACGGTCATCGATAAAAAAGGAAGAGACTAGTTCTCTTCCTTGTATGCTTTATGACCATAAGCAGATTCAGCATGTTTGATCGCATTGACTATAGCTTTGGCCATTAAATCGGCAGCCAGGGTACCAACCATATCCTGATCAGCATCGATCTGTTCGGTAGACAAGGCATAGATGGTATCGCCATCGGCACTGGTGTGAACCGGTCGAATGGCCCGGGCATAGCCGTTATGTCCCATTGAAGCAATCTTGCATAGCTGCACTTTATTGAATTTTGCGTTGGTCAAGATCACGCCGATCGTCGTGTTCCCAGTGAATTTATTCTCTACAACTTCATATGTTTTATACATTTCTTGGCAAGTGTCTCGGAATCCTTTTTTATCCTCTGTTAATAAACCGGCAATTTTTTTTCCGGTTTCCGGATCATAGATATCACCTAGGGCATTGACAGCTACAATGGCGCCAACCTGTAACTGACCAATCTGTACGGCATAACTTCCGATGCCTGCTTTCATGCATGTTTCCATACCATACATCTTTCCGACGGTTGCTCCACAGCCGGCACCGTAATTGCCATCCCGGTAGTTCCCTGCTTCACTGGCTGCACAGGCTTGATAGCCCATTTCCTTATCCGGTCGTATTGACGGATCACCAACGGTCAGATCAAAAAGATCCGACTGACAGACCAATGGGACTTTCGCAATGCCGACATCATATCCGATATTATGTTGTTCCAGGTATTCCATAACACCACATCCGGCTTCCAGCCCATAGGCGGATCCTCCACCTAATACCACAGCGTGGATAAACTGAGCATTGGCTAAAGGCTTTAATAATTCGGTTTCGCGACCAGCTGGTCCGCCACCGCGTACATCACAACCGACAGGACAGCCTTGTTCGCTGATAATAACAGTGACTCCGGTTCCGGCCTCTCTGTTTTCAGCTTGGCCGATCCGTATATTTTGGATATCTGTTACCTTGATTTCTCTCATCGTCTCACCTCTCTTAATGTGTAACATTCAGCCCATTTAAAGTCAAGAACACAATGTTTGTATCTAAATAAAAAGGAGACTATAATGAACAAAAAGAGGTAAATCTATGAAAATTACGATAGATAAAAAACTGTACAATCTATGTCCATCCATGCAGCTTGGAATTTTGGAATACGATGTCACAGTGATGGAAAGCTGTGGATTATTACAGTCTTACTTTGATGATTCCATGGCCCATGTAGATATAGAGATGGCAGATATCGTACATATCAAACCGATAGCGGATACCCGGGCAGCGTATAAGGCTCTTGGAAAAAGTCCGTCCAAATACCGGAATGCAGCTGAGGCGATGTTGCGAAGGGTGGTCAAACAAAAAGGTCTGTACCACATTAATAACATCATTGATATACAGAACAGGATCTCCGTTCTTACCGGTTATTCCATCGGTTCCTATGACATGGATCGACTGCATGGAGAAGTCCATCTGGTCCAGGCAGCGCCGAAAGCACATTATGAGGGAATCGGAAAACGATCAGTCAATATTGAGAATTTACCGGTTCTGCAGGATGATGCCGGATATTTCGGCAATCCGACCAGTGACAGTCCTCGGGCGATGGTGACAGCCGGGGAACATCGGATCCTTACAGTGATCTATGGGTTTACACCGTTAACGGATGTATTGGCTTTGTATCAGGCAGACCTGCAGAAGTTTACAGATGCAAGGATCCGGCGTGTGGAGGTCGTAACCTGATGTGCGGCAACTATTATATATCCAAAGATTCAGTATTACGGATCCAGAACGCTTTTGTCTATCAGGGATTGCGTTATGCCTTTGAGGATGTATTTCCCGGACAGCGCTGCCTGGTATTAATAAACGATCATGGTACGATCGTCAGTCGTTCCATGAAGTGGGGATTATCTACAAAATCCGGGTCTTTGATCAATGCCAGAGCGGAAACTGTCTGTCAAAAACCGACATTTTCTTCTTTGGTTGATACACAACGATGTATTGTTGTGGCTGACGCATATTATGAATGGAATGCGGCCAAGGAAAAGGTAACCTTTTCAAGAAAGGACGGAAAGATCCTATGGATGGCAGGTATCTATAATGAGGATGGATTTGTGATCTTGACGACTCGTCCCAATGCCAGTGTTCGTTCGGTCCATGACCGAATGCCTTTGATCCTTGAAAAAGAGGAAATGATACAATGGCTCTGCAAAGACTATAAAGATCTGTTGGAAAAAGTACCGACTTTATTGGAAAAGAAACAAAGCTTTGAACAGCTGGGATTATTCTAGGAGAAAAAAGATGAATGAACGTTTAGAAAAACAGATGGCTTTCCTTTTGGAAATCGATAAAGAGAAGAAAATAAAAAGGCAGACGATATTATCGGACGGATCTCGCCAGGAAAACGATGCGGAACATGCATGGCATATGGCCATCATGACCTATTTGCTCAGTGAATATGCCAATGAGAAGATCGATGTGCTGAAAACGATGATGATGGTACTTTGTCATGATCTGGTCGAGGTATATGCGGGGGATACCTTTGCGTATGATGAAGCGGCCAAACAATCCCAGCAACAAAGAGAAAAGAAAGCAGCCGATCGTCTGTTCGGCCTGCTGCCGGAAGATCAGAATCAGAAGATCCGTTCTTTGTGGGAGGAATTCGAAGAAGCAAAAACGCCGGAAGCCTTGTTTGCTCATACGATGGACAATCTGCAGCCGACGATGCTTAATGCTGCTGCAGGAGGGATCTCCTGGAAAGAATGGGGCGTCCATATTGATCAAATATTGGAAAGAAATAAACTGACAGGAAAGGGGTCTAAAGATCTATGGAACTATTCCTATTCCTGCCTGATTTCTCCCAACGTTGAAAATGGAAATATAAAGAAATAACGTAGTCATTTAGTTAGCCAAGTAAAACGGTTTGTGATATGATGTTGATTGCGCAAGGAGGCATGTATGTTACCAAATGAATATGTATCCGTACCAGTCGGTTTGATTACTGGGTATTTAGGTGCCGGAAAAACGACACTGATGAACTATATTTTAAGAAATCCAAAGGGCCATAAGATTGCCGTAATCGTTAATGATATCGGAGATGTGAACATTGATGCGGATCTGATTGAAAAAGGCGGCAAGGTGCAGCAGGAAGACAATAGTCTGGTTCCATTACAGAACGGATGTATTTGCTGCACGCTGCAAAATGATCTGATCGAACAGCTCAACACATTGTGTGAAATGGACAAGTTCGATTACATCCTGATCGAAGCCAGCGGTGTTTGCGAACCGATTCCGATTGCACAGACCATCACAATGTTGGCAGAAAGCCAAAAAGCCCGCGGGATGATGGAAATGTGTCACCTGGACAATGTCATCTGTATTGCCGATACTCTGCGTCTAGCTGAAGAATTTGACTGTGGTTCTGATTTTGTGGAAAAACGCAAGGAATACGAAGAGCAGGAAGATATCCGTGGATTGTTGATCCAGCAGCTGGAATATGCCAATATCATCATTATGAATAAAGCAGAGCTGGTGGATGAAAAATCCAAAGCGAAGATCAAACAAGTGATCCATGCCCTTTGTCCGGTTGCTAAAATTGTGGAAGCCAGCTACAGCCAGGTAGATATTGATGATATCCTGGACACAGATTATTTTGACTTCCAGCAGAACTACTACAATGAAGGATGGGTCAAAGCTTTGGTTAGTGATGAAGACAAAGAACGCGAAGAAGACCATCTTCATGACCACGATGACCATGATCACGAACACGAGCATCATCATGACCACGATGACCATGATCACGATCATGACCATCATCATGAACATGAAGATCCGAAGGGAGAAGGTGTTCATCATCACCATCACCACCATCATCATCACCATCATCACGAAGATGGCGATGATCTGGAATATGGAATTGATACCTATGTATACAAAAGCATTCGTCCATTTGCGATGGATCTGCTGGAGCATAAAGTAAATAATGAATGGCCAAAGAATATTATTCGTACAAAAGGCTATCTGTGGTATGATCATGATCCAAAATATCTGTATGTGTTTGAACAGGCCGGTTCACAGATCTCTACGTATAAAGACAGTATGTGGTTAGCAGCTGCCGGAGAAGATGTACAGAAGGAAGCTTTTGAAAATGATCCGAAGATCCTGGAAAAATGGGATGAAAAATACGGAGACCGTGAAAACAAGATCGTATTTATCGGTCAGAACCTGGATCGTGATTTCATTGACCAGTGGATGAACAGCTGTTTGACAGACTTATAGGATCCAGAACTGTATGCAAAAATGCATACAGTTTTTTTTGATTTTAATTGGTTTTTAAAACGATATTCCATAGTTATGTATACCTTTTTGTTTTCGTTGAATGCACTTTAAAAAAGAAATATAATATGATTAAGAAAACTTGCGTATTTTCTAATAAAGATAATAGGAGGACATTTTATGGCATGTTTTTTAGTGTCTGCAGCGGAAGCTGTCGTAGTTACAGCTGTTAAAAAAGCTGTAGAAAAAAAAGAAATTGAATTGAAAGCGGAACGCCCGGAAATCGCAAATGAAATTGAGGAGCATTCTATTTCATTTTCACAAAAATTAGGCTGGTTGATGAAGATGTTATGGGGTGGAGCTTTTCTACTTCTGATTGAACACATGTGGCATGGAGAAGTCGTACCTTGGCCACCGTTCTTGACGGCTATGGCCAGTGCGGAGGAGACAGCCAGTATGCTCCATGAGATGGCGACTGTCGGTGTCGCCATGGCTTTATTGGTCACATTGGCCTGGGTAGTGATGCTGGTAGTATCCAATGTGATGGAAAGAAGAGCACTCGTGAAAGAAGGAAGATAATTATGTGTTGGTTAATGACTGTCATGGCTGCTGTTCTGGCAACCATTGCGCAAATAAAAAAACCGGAAAGAAGACTTTCTACTTTGATTTTTATGTACTGGGGTGCTGCATTGATGTGGAGCGTTGACGGCATCTTCAGTGTTATGGAAGGGGAAGGCTTTTTGGATCTGAGCATGAATGATGCTTTGCTGGGATTGCTGGTCGTCGTATGCGGTCTGGCAGCCTTTGCGGTATTAAATCAATGGAAAAATAAACAAAAATCGATTGTAAATGCGTAGAGAAGGAAAATTATTATGGCAAATGTAAATGACAGAGTTTGTATTATCGGTGGTGGGCCGGCAGGAATCTCTGCTGCTATGTACCTACAGAAAAAGGGATATACGGATTATGTGATCTATGAAAAGCTGAACAAAGTCGGAGGGAAATCCTATTCCCCGAAGATTGAAGTCAATGGACAGGAACGTACGTATGAAACTGGGGCAATCATGGGTGCCATTACGTATCATGCAGTTCATGAAGTGGAAGAATTTGCAGGGGTAACCCATGCTGATGGCCCTGATATGCGTCGTATGTATAGAGATAAGACAGGAAAAGAAATCTTCCCGTTTGATATCACCAAGGATCCGTCCATTAAAAAGACCAGGGATTTGTTGAAACTGAAATCCCAGATGAAAAAACTGGTAAAGATCATGAATACGAAGTATGCCGGTTATGACTGTTATGGACATATCGGGGTGGCCCAGGGACGTTACAATGGTCTTTCAAAAGAAACCGATCGTCCTTTACAGAGAATGCAGGGCGTTAACCCGAATCTGAAGGATTTGGCATTACCGTTTGATGAATTCTGTAAACTAAACGGTGTAGAAGAAGTAATGAAGATCTGGATTGGGCCTTATACTTCCTTTGGCTATGGCTTCTTTGATGAGATTCCGGCTGCTTATGTTATGAAATATCTGGATACGACAACCGCTATCGAGTTTATCAATATGCGTTTATGGACATGGAAGGAAGGAACGCAGTCCATCTATGAAAAAGCCAATAAAAAGCTGGACCATCCGGCGGTGCTGAATACCGAAGTTGTGAAAGTGGAAAGACCGGCCGAAGGACAGGAAGGAAAGATCAAAGTGACGATCCGGAATGCCGAAGGCGAATCTGTGGAAGAATTTGACAAATTGATCGTTACGACACCATTAGACTGGTTTGCAAATTATGCAGATGCACGCGAAGAGGAAAAAGAATTGTTTGCCAAGATCATTCATGAAAAATATGTGGACTTTATTGCTACCTTTGAAGAGGATGCCGGTCCAACGATTTCCGGATATATCTTCGACAACATGGATTTCCATCGTTTAGGACATGCGATGGTTTATTATCATCGCTGGGAAGATCTGGATGACAACTGTCCTTGCACCGTATATGCGCTGCGCAACCATATGGGCAGTGACGATGTACCTTACAACTATACGATCAATACCATGGTCAAAGACATGAAACGCTGTGGCTTCCCTGTCAAAGAACGTCTGTATGAGCAGGAAACTTATTACTGTCCACATGTAAGTCCAACGGATTATGCCGATGGATGGTATGATAAACTGGACGCGATGCAAGGAAAACAAGGCACCTATTATGCCGGTGAAATCTATTCATTCGGTGATATGGAAGATACTTGTGCCGCAAGTAAAGATATTGTAGAAAGATTCTTTTAAAGAATACCGTGTGTGATGATTATGAAAAAAGAATGGAAAATTGGTGATCCGATGATCAATGAACGGGATTTCTGGCCGGATGAAGATTACAAGGCCGAAGATCCTGAAAAGGAAAAGCTGGTATTAAAGCTGGCAATGATGATTACGGACCGCTATGCAAAACGATATACGAGAAGAGTGAATAACAAGGATCCGGAATATTGGGCACTGGATCGTATTTTCACCAAAGAACAGATCAAATTTTTGATCAGCTTTAAAAAGACACGTGTACCATATACTATCGAGGAACTGGCAGAGATGAACGAAATGTCCGGTGAAGCTGCAAAGGATATGATTGATTATCTGACAGGAATCGGTATTGTGGAAATGGTGCGCCGGGAAGAACCACCTTATGATAAGATGTATAACCTGCCGATCTTCGTGCCGGGTTCTGCCGAATTTATGATGATGAACGATAAATTGACGGATCAGCATCCGGAGCTGGCTACGTTCTTTAACCTGATGACCCAGCTGCCGTTAGGCGGGATCACCCAGATGGTACCTCCGGGAGGAGCCGGTATCGGTATGCATGTCATTCCGGTGGAAAAAGCCATTGAAGCAGAGAATACTTCGATTTCTGTAGAACACTTGTCGCATTGGCTGAACAAGTATGACAAATATTCCGTAGGAATTTGTACATGCCGTAAGCAGCAGCGGATGCGCGGGGAAGGCAGTGGTGAGATCGAAGGAGAATATTGTATCGGCGTCGGCGACATGGCAGAATATTGCGTAGACCGTAATGCCGGTCGTTATATAACTTATGAAGAAGCACTAGAGATTCTGGAACGTGCGGAAAGACATGGGTATGTTCACCAGATCACCAATATCGATGGAAGCAATAAGATCGTCGGCATTTGTAACTGTGCGCCTGGCGTATGTAATGCGATCCGTACTTCCCAGTTATACAATACACCGAATATGTCTCGCAGTGCCTATCGTGCCCATGTGGAAAAAGAAAAATGTGTGGCTTGTGGTAAGTGTGTGGAGGTATGTCCGGTCGGTGCTGCAAAACTGGGACAGAAACTTTGTACAAAGAAGGGACCGGTTATCTATCCGTTAAGTGAACTGCCGGATGATAAGGTATGGGGCCCGGATAAATGGAATTACAACTATCGTGAAGATGCTAAGATCAACTGCTATCCACAGGGGACCGCTCCTTGTAAGACAGCTTGTCCGGCACATCTAGCTATCCAGGGATATATCAAAATGGCCAGCGAAGGTCGTTATGAAGAAGCGTTAAAACTGATCAAGCAGGATAATCCGTTCCCGGCAGTGTGCGGAGCCGTATGTAACCGTCGTTGTGAAGATGCATGTACCCGTGGTACGATCGACCAGCCATTGGCTATTGATGAGATCAAAAAGTTCATCGCTTCGCTGGATCTGCATGCAGAGACAAGATATATCCCGTTATGTGAAAACGGAGAAGGAAAATTCTTCACGCAGAAGATTGCTGTCATCGGCGCTGGTCCGGCCGGGCTGAGCGCTGCATATTATCTGCGTAAGGAAGGCTATCCGGTTACCGTCTTTGAAAAAGAGAGTCGTCCGGGCGGCATGTTGTTGAACGGTATTCCTAGCTTCCGTCTGGAAAAAGATGTTGTGGAAGCAGAAATTGACGTGATGCGTCAGATGGGTGTAGAAATCAAGACTGGTATCGAAGTTGGAAAAGATATTACATTAGATGAATTACGTGCCCAGGGGTACAAGGCATTCTATATTGCCATTGGTGCCCAGGGTGGAAGAAAGACCGGTGTACCAGGGGAAGGATCCCAGGGCGTACAGACCGGTGTGGAATTCCTGCGCAAGGTGAATTTGGATCATTCCATTCGTTTGGACGGGGATACGGTTGTTGTAGGTGGCGGAAACGTTGCGGTCGATGTAGCCCGTACAGCCATTCGTACCGGAAGTTCCAAAGTAACCATGTTGTGTTTGGAGTCGGAAAAAGAAATGCCGGCTGCACCGGATGAAGTCGAAGAAGCCAAAGAAGAAGGTATCATCGTTCAAAACGGATGGGGCCCAAAGGAAATATTGACAGAAGACGGTAAAGTCACCGGTATTGTCTTTAAGAAGTGTACAGCGGTCAAAGATGACCAAGGACGCTTCAACCCACAATATGATGAAGAAGATACAATCACAATTCCATGTGCAAATGTCTTGTTATCTATCGGTCAGTCAGTAGAATGGGGCAACCTGTTAGATGGTTCAAAGGTTGTTATCAATCGAAATGGAACCGCTCAAGCCGATCCGGTGACCTATCAGACTGCAGAACCGGACATCTTTGTCGGTGGCGACGTATATTCCGGGCCGAGGTTTGCAATCGATGCCATTGCAGCTGGCCGAGAAGGCATGGTTTCCATTAATCGTTTTGTACACCCGGGCCAGTCTTTGACGATAGCACGTGATTTACGTAAGTTCAATGAATTGGATAAAGACAATATTGATATAGAAACATTTGATAATGCCAAACGTCAGATTCCTGGTAAGAAAATTGGTATTGCAACCAAAACATTTGATGACCTGCGTATGACTTTGACAGAGGAACAGGTAAAGACCGAAGCGAAACGTTGCTTAGGATGTGGAGCAACCAGTGTCGATCTTAACCGTTGTATCGGATGTGGATTATGTACCACGCGTTGTGAATTTGATGCGATCCATCTGCATAGAGATATTCCGGAAGCCAGTACGATGTACAGAGCCGAAGACAAATTCAAGGCAATTGGTCCTTATGCTGCCAAACGTGCAGCTAAGATTGCCATACGCAAAAGGAAGAAATAAAGATCCAATACACAGTATCGATTTGGAAAAAACCAGCCTTTCGACATGTGTATAGTAGAAAGGCAGGCAAAAGGTTATGCATGAATTAGGAATTGCATTTCATGTTATGGATACAGTGGAAGATGTTGCCAAGGAAAATGATCTGACCCAGGTATCCAGCGTCACTCTGGAGCTTGGGGAAGTTTCCGGCGTCGTCTTCGATTATCTGGCGGATGTCTGGGACTGGGCTGCAGAAAAAAGAGAATTATTTTACGGCAGCAAGCTTTTGCTGGAGACCATTCCGGCGGTTACGATCTGTCTGGATTGCAATCGTACGTATCCGACCGTCCGATATGGACGAACATGTCCGTACTGCAATGGAGACAAAACAGAGCTGGTCACAGGCAACGAAATCAATATCAAAGAAATCGAAGCATGTTAAGACGAAGAGAAATCTTCGTCTTTTTGTTGGCAGAGTGTCCGGCTTGACTTATGTCCGGGTCGGTGGTACTATCAAAATAGGCTTAGCACTCTTTATTAAAGACTGCTAACAAGGAGGTGCATCTATGTTAGTACTGCCGATTTATGATGTAATTATCGTACCGCAGGAAACGCTGTATTTCCGTACGGATTATTATGAAGAAGTTGCGGGAAAACCAGCGGAAAAAGCCCAAGATATTCTATTTGTGTTATTGAAGGAAGATACGGATCGGCAGGATCTGAACACAGATACATGTTATCCGATCGGGGTTTTTGGAAAAGTCAGCGAAATCAATGTGAACGGTTATGTCGGAATCAAAACACAAGGGCGTGTGGACATACAGTCAATGATGGTGGATCGCTATGGGAATATAGAAGTGGAAAGTGTGCCACGAGAAGATATCATCGATACCGATCCAGCGCGCGAAAAAGAGCGGATGGATCAGATGAAGGCGCGATTTATCCAGTATATGTCATCTTTTCAATGGGGGAACATGGCACGAAATTATATCATGCAGTGGAAATCCCTTGGAGAAATCATTACGATCTTGTCACGTCAGATGAATTTGACCACGGAAGAAAAGTATGCGATCACGGCAACGGACAGTGTACTGGAACGAAACCAGCTGATGGAAAAGGCCATCTATGAATGGATGGAGATGACCAGATTGTCCAATGAAGCGGAAAGTGCCCAGGAGCAAAATGACCAGAAGCTCTATCGGGAATCTGCTATTAAGAAGCAGATTGAATTCCTGCAGAATCAGCTGGATGAAATGCATCCGGAGAATGTTTCGGATGTACGAAAATTTGAAAAAAAGATTGAAGAACTGGCCATGAATCGGAATGCAAAAGAAGAAGCACGAAAAGTGCTGAATCGAATGAAGCAGGAAGGGAAAAACAGCAGCGAATATGGTCTGTTATACGATTATCTGGATTTTGTCACAAATTTGGCATGGGATCATCCCGAAGCAAAGGAAATTAGTCTGGAGCGCGCTGAGCAGATCTTGGACGAAGATCATTTTGGTTTGAAAAAAGTAAAGAATCGAATCTTGCAGCAGATTGCGGTGATGAATCTGAAGCATCAACAATCCGGCTCTATCTTGTTGTTTGTCGGAGCACCAGGTACCGGTAAAACCAGTATCGGACAGAGCATTGCCAGAGCCCTGGATCGTCAGTATGTGCGCATCAGCTTAGGTGGTGTACGGGATGAAGCAGAAATCCGAGGCCATCGTCGAACCTATATCGGTGCCATGCCAGGACGCATTATGGATGGCATCCAGAAAAGTCATGTATCCAATCCGGTGGTCGTTCTCGATGAAGTGGACAAGCTGTCCAGAGACTACAGCGGAGACCCTTCCAGTGCATTGCTGGAGGTATTGGATCCAGAACAGAACAATACGTTTACCGATCATTATATGAATGTTCCATATGATCTGTCTAATGTATTGTTTATCTGCACAGCCAACACGACCGATTCCATTCCGGAACCGTTGCTCAATCGTATGGAAGTGATCCAGTTTCCAGGATACACCGCTTCGGATAAATTTCAAATTACAAAAAAGCATCTGTTACCAAAAGCTATGAAATCGATGGGGATCCAGGCTAAAAATCTACGTGTTCCGGATGAAACCATCCGTACCATTATTTCGGATTATACGATGGAAGCAGGCGTTCGCAACTTGAAAAAACACATGGATACCTTATGCCGTCAGGCAGCAGTGGTTCTTGTCAGTAAAAAGCAAAAATCAATTACGGTCAGTCCGAAAAGACTACGAGAATTTTTGGAAGCCAAGCCCATTCGTCATGATACAAGTCTGAAACAAACTTCACCGGGCATTGTTACCGGTCTGGCATGGACCCGTGCCGGAGGCGAAATCTTGTTTATTGAGACCTTATTTACGAAAGGAAAAGGCAAGCTGATCATAACCGGTCAGTTAGGGGATGTTATGAAGGAATCCGTTCAGATTGCAATCAGTCTGGTGAAATCCATGTTCCCGGATAAGGCGGATCTTTTTGATACCAACGATCTGCACGTGCATGTGCCGGAAGGAGCTGTCCCGAAAGACGGACCGAGTGCTGGCATTACATTAACGACCGCCTTGGCTTCATTGGTAATGGATAAACCGATTGCCGGTACCATCGCTATGACCGGAGAGGTTTCCTTGCGAGGGCAGGTATTGCCGATCGGCGGGCTACCCGAAAAACTGATGGCAGCCCAGAGAGCTGGTATTGAAACCGTCCTGATTCCAAAGGAAAACAAAGAAGACCTGGATGATGTAGCAAAGGAGGTCCTTGAAAAGCTGCATGTGATTCCGGTCACCGATGTAAAAGAAGTATTCCGAAAAACCAAGGTGTCACTGTAAAGTGACATCTTTTTATTCGTGGGGAAAAAAAGTATAATAAACCTATGACCGAATTGCAAACTTTGTTGTTTTCCTTACAAGATCTAACCTATAAACAATTCATGATGCCTCTGCTCCCGAATGTAGATCCGGATTCGATCATCGGGATCCGGACCCCGGTTTTACGTACGATTGCCAAGGAGTATAAGGAAGAAGCCTTTTTGAAGCAACTGCCACACACGTTTTTTGAAGAAAACCAGATCCATGCGTTCAGAATCAATCGTATAAAGGATTTTGATATCATGATGGAATATCTGGAAGCCTTTCTTCCTTTTGTAGATAATTGGGCAACCTGCGACCAGATGAATCCGCTATGTATGAAAAAACATTTGCCGGAACTCCTTCCTTCTATTCAGAAATGGCTGGTTTCCAGGCATGAATATACCGTACGCTTCGGGATAGGAGTTTTGATGCGGTATTATCTGGACGAAGCTTTTGAACCTGCCTATCTTGCATGGGTTGGGCAGCTGCGCAGGGATGAATACTATATCCGCATGATGCAGGCATGGTATTTTGCGACAGCAATGGCAAAACAACCAGAGGACACCATACCTTGGATCGAGCAAAAAAAGCTAGATCCATGGGTCCATAACAAAAGCATTCAGAAAGCCGTGGAGAGTCGGCGTATAGATGCGCGAACCAAGGATTACTTGAGAACGCTGCGATCAAAAAGAAAGGGAAACTATGGAACCTAAAGAACTATTGGACATTTTGGGCGTTGCCCATCGGTTAAAGATCAATACTCGTCATTGTTTTATGGAAAACAACAGACAAGAAAGCGTTGCAGAGCATAGCTGGCGAGTTTCCTTGATGGCCCTTTTAGTGGCAGATGAATTTCCACAGTTTGATATGGATCGCGTGATCAAGATGTGTCTGATCCATGATCTGGGAGAAGCCTTTACCGGTGATATTCCCGCCTTTGAAAAGATCGATGCTGATCGAATAACCGAAGTAGATCAGTTTCGGCGATGGATCGAAAGCTTTCCCAATCCGACCAGGCAGACGTTTCAATCCTTGCTTGAGGAAATGGATGCACAAATTACACCGGAATCTAAGCTTTTTAAGGCTCTGGATAAACTGGAAGCAGTGATTGCCCACAATGAATCAGACATAGAGACATGGCTGGATCTGGAATATGAATTTCAATATATATACGGGGCTAAACAGGTTA
This sequence comes from Faecalitalea sp. UBA4312, assembly GCA_002394635.1. Classification (GTDB taxonomy): domain Bacteria; phylum Bacillota_I; class Bacilli_A; order Erysipelotrichales; family Erysipelotrichaceae; genus UBA4312. The sequence goes on along the minus strand of DGUK01000030.1, from coordinate 152 downwards.
CTTTTTCGGATTATCTGATACGTTTGAAAAAGGAAATTGATGACTGGACAACACAAAAAATAGAACAGAGCAAGAACCAGAAGGAAAAGAGCTTGTAAAGAGCATGGATCTTCTTATCGACTGAATCTTGTAAATTTTGCTTGACTCTGTAT
>DGUK01000033.1 GCA_002394635.1 Faecalitalea sp. UBA4312 | reverse complement strand
TGTTACTCACCCGTTCGCCACTGAGCCCCGAAAGGCTCCGTTCGACTTGCATGTATTAGGCATGCCGCCAGCGTTCATCCTGAGCCAGGATCAAACTCTCCATTTGATTTTAGCTCAGATGTCTCTCTGACATCGTTTTTCCTTTTTGAAATTGACGTGTTTCTTGGTTAATTTCTATCCAGTTTTCAAAGACCGTGCCCCCAGGCTCTCCCTGAGCGCTCACTTATATTATCAAATATTCGTATCTCAGTCAAGGACTTTTTTAGATTTTTTTTACTTTTTTTTGTTTGGAAAGTGATAATGCTTCAATCTGGTAATATCATTTCATTAGGAGAGCTCGGCTTATCAATTATAATAAGATCAAATTTTTTTAAAAAAAGAATGAAAATTTAATATACCCATTAAAGCTATTCCCTGTCTGTACAGCTTGCTCCCTGTGAAATATCTTCTATAAAAAGAAAAAGCCGACTTCCTAATTCCAAAAAACAGTCCACCTCTTTATTGATCTCTCTTCATAAGAATTCCTCTATCCGTTTTGTTCATATCGTTTTTTATACACTCAATTCTATGGTATAATCGTACCATGAATAAAATATTAGTATCACAATGTCAGGCTATTTGTGAGTCTGATCTGCCAGCCATTTCAAATATTTCAAACATTCTTGCAATTCTATTTCATGAATATAAGGATGTCAATTGGGCTGGTCTTTATTTCTATGACCCAAAAAACAATCGATGCGTATTAGGTCCATTCCAAGGCAATGTCGCATGTACAAGAATTCCATATGGTAAAGGAGTTGTCGGAACTTGTGCAGAAAAAAAAGAAACGATCCTTGTAGAAGATGTTCACCAATTTGCCGGTCACATAGCCTGTGACAGTGCCAGCAATTCAGAACTTGTCGTTCCATTAATAAAAGATGGCATCCTTTATGCCATCCTAGATTTAGATTCCGTTGTAACCGGTTATTTCAATGAGGATATAAAAGAAACAGTTGAAGAAGTTTCTGCGCTTTTATCCGATTTAGTATCCACCCATAAACAATGGATATAACCTTGATTCCATTTATAGTTTTTTTCATGACAGGATGCCAGCATCCTGTTTTTTGTATCATCATCTATACGAATATTTAAATAAGAACGGAATATAGAGGATTTAACACGACGTACTTTTGCTCTTTCTACATATACCAATCCTTCTTTTTTCTCCTGGGCAAGGGCTGGCAGCAGCACGCTATCTGTCTTATCATAGCCAATCAATAAATTCACCGATTCTCTGTGACGCATCGGCCATAACGCATAAGAAAAAGAAAACGGGTAGTCGGCATTATTTTCCAGCCAGGCACTTCGATAAGACCCCCAGTACGCAAAGCTGTAGACCGGGTGTTTGCTGCGAACGACATCTTCATTTCGTAAAAACTGCAGTCCAAAAGGATCACATCCAGTCAGACCATCTTTAAAACCCAGCATATTTTCCCGCATTTCAACCCAGTTTTCGTATTCCACGCGAGTACACGAGGGATCTAGAGTAGATAAATCAAAGGTAGGAACTACAATACTTCCCTTTAAAGTCACAGTTTCCATCAAAGCCTCAATAATTGCTTGTCCGCCACCCAATACTGTGGCTGTGACAACAGGATTGACCTGCAAACATACACTCATTCCCTGATCAATTCCCATATTGTCAAATATATCTTTCCAATCTTGTTTTGTTGTCAAATGATCCATAGTTGTATTCTATCACAAAAAAGAAGATGATGTTCTGCAACATGCATCTTCTTATTCTCCTATTTTCTCAACTCAGCCCCTACTTGTTTTTCAAGTGCTTTCATGATTTGTTCCATTACTTCGTTGACCTGCTGGTCTTTCAACGTCTGTACATCAGACTGGAACAAAATGGAAACGGTGATTGATTTTACTGTCGGCGGTAACGGAGCCTTCTGGTACACATCCGTTACTTCAATATCACGTATGATCATTTCTTTTCCTAGTTTTCCCTGTTTTCGAATTACATTAACGATCTGGTCAGCCTGTATATTCCGGTTGACAACCAAAGCAATGTCTCTTGTCACGGACTGGTATTTGGAAATCTTTGTGTATTTGATCTTGGATTTTTTAACTTCCAGCAGTTTTGTCAGATCCATTTCACAGAGTATGGTTCCTTCTACATCGTTATCCTTTCCATATTTTGGATGGATCTGTCCGAAAATAGCAACCGGATCCTTCCCGATATAAACCACTGCGCTTCGATATGGATGGAAATGATCTGTATCCATGGTATTGTCTTTATAAGTGATCCGTTGTGCAGTAATGCCAATATGATCCAGAAGTTCTTCTACCAGGCCCTTGGCTGTATAAAAATCGGAAGCCACTTCAAAGGAATTCCACCGCGTTGTCTGCAGTTGACCATATAAAGCGAATGCCAGATGACTGCGGGTCGTATCCTTTGTAGAGACATCGGAGATTTCAAATACATTCACATCTTTCTGCGAATGTGCTTTATTGTATGCAACCACATCCAGTAAACTTGGTAAAATGCTTGTGCGGATATAACGCCTTTCCTCACTGATCGGAATAGCTAGTTCTACAGCATCTCCGATGGAAAGAATCGCATTGTCTTTTTTATATGTGCTGACAAGTGTATACGTGATACAATCCTGTAATCCTCTTTGTGTCATCAGGGTTCGAATATAACGCACCATTTGTTGACGGTCATCCAGCTTCCCTTCCGTCATTTCCATTAATGGCAATGTACTAGGCAGGGAATCAAAACCTAACAGACGAATGACCTCTTCACTTAGATCGGCAACGCCTTCCATATCGACACGATGACTTGGGATATGGCATGTGTACATATCCTTTTCATAAGTCGGTTCAAAGTGCAAACGTTCAAACACATCCATAACCTGCTCATGTGTGAAACTGGTGCCTAAACGATTGTTAATATCAGCCAGTGTACAAACAATCTCATGTGGATGGTAATTGGCAGAACCAAATACAACAGTTTCTTCCAGTTCTTTGGCATCAGCGTATTCAATCAATAATTGAACGGCACGATCCAAAGCCTTCTGAGAAGCCAGCGGTTCAATTCCCTTTTGATAGCGAATGCTGGATTCCGTTGCCAGATTCAGACGACGCGCTGTATTCCGTATGGACACATGGTCAAACATGGCACATTCAATGATCAGACCTTTGGTCGTGTCCAGGATCTTGGAATCATCCCCACCCATGATACCGGCAATGCCGATTGGTTTTCCTTGGTTGGTAATGACCAGATCCGACGGCTTCAGCTGATATGTTACACCATCCAAAGCGGTATACTCTTCTTCAAAGCCATCTTTGACTGTAATTTCCTGGTTAACGATCGCATCCTTATCGTAGAAATGCATCGGCTGTCCAGTTTCCAACATGACAATATTAGAAATATCCACGACGTTATTAATGGAATTCATACCGGATGCCCGTAATAATTCCTTCATCCACTTCGGACTTTCCTTGATCGTAATATGACCAACTACTTTTCCCAAAAAAGAAGGACAGCCCTTTGTATCGCTATGGATCTGAAGTTTGGTCGGGCCTCCCACATTTGCTGCATCTTTGTATTCAGGAAGTTTTACATCTTTATGTAAGATGGCTCCAGCTTCCATTGCCATGTTAAATGCCGCCAGACAATCGTTCCGATTGGGTGTCAGGCCAATGTTCATCACTTCATCATCGTAGCCCAGATATGCTAATACATCGGTCGTTCCGACCGGTGCGTCGGATGGCAATACTTCAATACCGGCTTTCTGTTCTTCTGACAATGTATGTGCTTGGACACCCAATTCTAGTAAAGAACAGATCATCCCGTTGCTTTCTTGTCCACGGATCATACCGGCCTTAATCTCACCACCTGGTAACTGTGCACCAACTTTGGCAACAATGACTTTTTGGCCGGCTGCCACATTTGGGGCTCCACATACAATATTTAATACTTCATTTCCGACATTCACCGTCGTACAGTGAAGATGATCACTATCAGGATGCATTTCACATGTCAGAACTTCACCGATGACCAGATTGGTTCCTTCGGCTAGACGTTCCACCCCTTCTACTTCAAAGCCAGCCGCTGTAATCTTATCCGCCATTTCTTCAATGGACAGATCTGATACATCCATATATTGAGATAACCATTTTCTTGATATTAACATAGAGATCCTCCTACTCGAAACGCTTGAACGTTTTGTTGAAACGTTTGTCATTCGTATAGAAATGACGAATATCATCAATGCCGTACTTCAACATAGCAATACGTTCAATACCTACACCAAACGCAAATCCGCAGCATGTATCCGGATCATACCCGGCCATACGTAATACGTTTGGATGGACTTCACCGGCTCCCAGAATTTCAATCCAGCCGGTACCTTTACAGGTCGGACAGCCTTTTCCGTTACAAATATGACAACTTACATCTACTTCTACGCTTGGTTCAGTAAAAGGGAAATAGCTTGGGCGGAATCGAATCTGTCGATCCTGACCAAACATTTTTCGAGCCAGAAATTCCAACGTTCCTTTTAGATCAGACAATGGAACACGTTTTCCGACCACGAGACCTTCCATTTGCGTAAACTGATGTGAATGCGTCGCATCGTCATCATCTCTACGATATACTTTTCCCGGGCAAACAACTTTAATCGGAAGATTTGGAGCCTGCTGTTCGAGGACTTCCATTTGAATCGCTGTTGTATGGGTACGTAATAATTCATTTTCATTCACATACAAAGAATCCTGCATATCTCTGGCTGGATGATCCTTTGGAATATTCGCTCTTTCAAAACAATATTCATCGGTAACAATTTCTTTCCCTTCGATTACCTGATAGCCCAAACCTATAAACAGATCCTCCAGTTCCTGCTGAACCAAATTCAGCGGATGGATCGTACCACTTTCCATACGTCGGCCCGGCAGGGTGATATCGATTTTTTCTTTTTCAATCTTCATCTGCATTTCCAGTTGGGCCAGCTCTTCTTTTCTCTCGTCAATATATGCAGAAACCTGCTGTTTCAGCTCATTGACCTTCTTACCAAAAGCCGGTTTTTCCTCTTTGGACAGATTCTTCATATCCTTCATCAATGCCTGTACAGGTCCCTTTTTTCCAAGGTAGAATACGCGCAGGTCATTCAGATCGGATAAATTGGAAGCACAACCGATTTTTTCCAAGGCTTCCTTGTGCAGTTCTTCAAATTTTCCCATGTTTTTCTCCTTTGATAAAAATAAAAAAGACGCTGTAGGAACGAATGTCTTCGCGGTACCATCCTACTTCGTCTTTCACGCACTTAATTACCCATGATAACCGTCTGATACGGAGGAGGTTTAAACTCCTGCTCCAAGGTGAATTCATTGTCTGCTCTTGTCAGATCCTTTCAGCCGGTGGAATCTGTTCTCTTGTCCAAGGTGGAAACAATTACTATGTCTTGTCAACGCTTTAACGATTGTAATTATACATAATTTTAAAAAAGGATTCAACCATGATAGAATATTCCTATGAAAAGAATTGAATCCACGCAAAACAAAACAATCAAAGAACTAGCTAAGCTGCATACCAAGAAAGAAAGAGATAAAACCGGTCAGTTCATAGTAGAGGGGGATCATCTCATCCAGGAAGCGTTGCAGGCTCAATGTCTAAAGCAGTTGTTTATTCTGGAAGGTATGAAAAATCCCTTTTCCTTTGAAGCCATACAGTGCACACAACCGGTCATCAATAAACTATCAAGCCAAGTATCAGATGCAAAAATGATTGGAATCTGTACACGCCCTGAAAGGGCGGAGCGAAAGATCGATACCGCTCTGTTTCTGGATGATATCCAGGATCCTGGAAATATAGGAACCATCTTTCGTTGTGCCGTAGCCTTTGGAATCGACCATATCTTTTTATCCGAGCATTGTGCAGATATCCTTAATCCCAAATCCATCCAAGCTTCCAAGGGAGCATTATTTCATATGAACTATTCTTATGGTTCTTTGCACCAGGCGATCAAACAAGAACATAACAAGGGTATGAAAATTTTTGCGGCTATGCTGCATACGGATTCGATTGCACTTCAGGATGTGCAAAAAGTGGAGCATTATGGAGTTATCCTAGGCAATGAAGGTCAAGGAATCCATCCTGAGATCATGGTTCTGGCTGATCAATGTGTCGAGATTGAGATGGACAACTTTGAAAGCCTCAATGTTGCCACTGCGGCAGCGATTCTTCTATATACGATAAAGCATAAAAAAAGAATCCAGTAGGATTCTTTTTTAATACGGTTCTTTTCTGTCGGTGCGATTCAGCAGATAATCTACACTTGTATGATAAAACTCAGCGAGTTTCACAAGTTGTTCGATCGGAATCGCACGATCATCATTTTCGTAACGTGAATACGTTCGCTGCGTTACATTTAAAATTTTTGCAATTTCCGCTTGAGTAAGATCATTGTCTTCTCTCAAATCTCTTATTCTTTTTAATTTCATAATTACCATTCCTAAATTGATTATATCTTGCAGAGAATCGTTTTTTCATAAAAAAGTTCAATATGGTCTAAATTTACATTGGTTTTTATTCGATTCAACAATCCTAACATTTTTATGACATAACACTTGTTATTTTCATTGTATAATTTTTTTTGTGTTTGTCCAACAGAATAAAAAAACTGAAGGTTTCCCTTCAGCTATAAAATCTCATGAATGTAGATATTATTTACACGGTCCGGACCAACAGAAACCATGGAGATCCGAACACCCACAAACTCTTCAATAAATTGTAAATACTCTTTGCAGGCTTTCGGCAGTTCTTCATATGTCTTCATCTTGGAAATATCTTCCGTCCATCCAGCAAATTCTTTATATACTGGTTTAGCCAAGGCTACCATATTCTGATCACTAGGAATATAATCCAGAATGGTTCCGTTGATATCATAGCCCACACAGACCTTGATCGTATCCAGGCCCGTCAGAACATCAATCTTTGTAATGACGATATCCGTCAGGCCATTAATCATATTGGCATGTTTAATGACAAGCAGATCCAGCCAGCCACAACGTCTTGGACGGCCGGTTGTAGCCCCATATTCAAATCCTTGTTCCCGGATCCAGTCTCCCTGACTGTCGAGCAGCTCTGTAACAAACGGCCCTTCCCCAACACGGGTCGAATATGCTTTGACAACACCTACAATGGTCTTTAACCTGCTTGGAGCAATGCCGGCTCCGACAGTTACCCCTGCACTGGTCGGTGAAGAAGAAGTAACGTACGGATATGTACCATAGTTGATATCCAACATAGCAGCCTGAGCTCCTTCAAATAAGACAGTTTTATTTTCATCCATCGCCTGATTGACAATATGTGTCGTTTCCTGGATCATCGGAACGATCCGATCATGGATTGCCGCAAACTCTTCCACCATTTCATCATAATCCATCGGTTGTGCACCATAGACGCCGGTAAACAGTTTATTTTTAAAAGTAAGGCATTCTTTTAAACGCTTTTTAAAGTTTTCAAAATCTATAAATTCATGATAACGAATTCCCGTACGCGCATATTTATCTGCATAACAAGGGCCAATGCCTCGTTTTGTCGTACCGATCTTGTTATCCTTGGCTTTTTCTTCCAGTTCATCCTGATAACAATGATACGGCATCAACATCTGCGCCCGATCACTGATGATGATATGTTTTGTCGATAAACCACCAGCCTGTAAAGTTTCCATTTCCTTTAACAGTACAAATGGGTTACATACGACACCAGGACCGATCACACACGTAGCTTCCTCATGTAATACACCGCTAGGAAGCAGGTGCAACACATGCTTTTTTCCATCTACAATGACAGTATGACCTGCATTGTCTCCACCTTGGAAACGAACGATCATATCCGCCTTTTCTGCTAATACATCGACGATTTTTCCTTTACCCTCATCGCCCCATTGGGTTCCCACTACTACTTGACTAGGCATGAGAGACCTCCTTTTTATAACCAAGAAAAATTATAAAGCATCTTGAAAGTAAGTCAATAATATTCATTCATTTTATCCTATTCGCCGAATCTTTCAATGAATTCATCTTCGGAAAGGATCGGAATACCCAGCTGCTGAGCTTTTTTGTTCTTAGATGAAGCAGACTGTACATCGTTATTGATCAAATAACTGGTCGATCTGGAAACCGACCCGGTTACCTTGCCTCCCATGGATTCAATATACGCCTTTAGTTCTTTTCGGTTCTTATAGTGATGCACATCACCGGTCACCACAAAGGTAAGCCCTTCGCATTGATGGCCTGCTTCCACCTGTTCTGTTCTTTCAATGATGACTTCCTTCTTTATTTCTTCCAATATTTTGATATTCTTCGGATCTTTGCACCAGCGAACAAAAGCAGCACTTTTTTCCGGACCAATGCCATCAATGGTCGCAAAGACATCGTCACAGACAGCATGGATTGCGCTATCCACCAACGCATCCAGATCATAGGCTGCCAACAGTCGTTTGGCCACGTCCTGTCCGACCAAAGGAATCGTCAACGCAAAAAGCAGTTTCTGATCTTTCACTGTTCGAGCTTTCGTGATCGCATTGACAATATTTTGTGCTGATTTCAATCCAAACCCGTCCAGCTCCTTGATTTCATCGAAATGATCGACCAAACGATAAATATCTGCAAATTCTTTGATCCATCCCTCATTAATAAAACGAGAGAGGATCTTTTCCGAGATGCCATCAATATCCATACCGGCTTTCGATACAAAGCGGGCATATTTCTTTAACTGCTTGGCACTGCAGTCCGGATTGGTACATTTTAAAGTCTTGGTTCCGGAGACATCGGATATATGGATCTCTGTAGCCTGTCCACATAAAGGACATACCGATGGAATGTCTAGAACCCCGACGGTTTTTTCAACTTTGATTACCTTGGGAATGATCTTATTGGCTTTGATCACAGAAATGATCGTCCCTTTCGCTCCGATTCCCAGACGTTCACATTCGCTAATGTTACAAAGTGAAGCCCTTTTTACGGTGGTTCCTTCTAATTCCACCGGATCAAAGACCGCTACTGGTGTAATGGTAGAAGCAGCACAGGACCATTCGATATGGTCTAATACCGATTCTGTCGATTCATCCTGCCATTTAAACGCATACCCGGCCCGGGTTGCATGGTGGCCAGTGATACTGCCAGTTGAAGCATACACAGTATCGTCATACGTAATAACCAGGCCATCTACCGGATACGGATGGATTCCATTCGTCACTTTTCTGGTCCATTGATCGATTGATGCATTGACTGTCACGAGATCGGGATGTTCCAAGTATTCTCTTTCCACAACCGTAAATCCCTGTTGCTCCAAAAATTCCATGCGTTGGCCCCACGAGGTCATCTCGGTATCTCTATGAACCAAGGTAAAAGGAATCCAGTGGATTTTTCGTTTCTTTAATTCATC
>DGUK01000046.1 GCA_002394635.1 Faecalitalea sp. UBA4312 | reverse complement strand
TCCGGGTTTTGTTTAGCCTTCCAGATTTGCCAATAGTTTATCTTTGGCTTGTTGTATGGATGCTTCATCCGGCATAACAACAGAGGCTTCCTGTGAGACGCTGGCACAGTTAGCCATTGTGCTGCTACCTGTCAAGGCATAACTTTCGAACTGCCAGTCTGGATGTTCGGCTAATTCGAACTGTACGAAGGACAGCATTTCCTCATAAGACATATCGGTTTCAAAAGTATCATTGATCGCGTCGACGACTTCACCATATTTGAATACTGTAGCTGGTTCGCAAAGTCTCTTGATCAAAGCTTCTAATACCATCTGCTGGTTCTTGATCCTTTGTAGATCGCCTTCCTCATAAGCATGCCGCTCACGTGCAAAGGCTAAAGCACGTTCTCCATCCAGATGGTTGACACCGGCTTGCACGCCTTCTACGTGATCGTTCGAATAGAATGTATCGACTTCCATGCCTTCCGGTACATTGACATTGATGCCATCCAGCACGTCAACCAAATTTGCCAGACTGGAGAAGTTCACACGAATTGTGTAATTGATATTGACTCCTAAGAAGTCTTCAATGGTCTGCGCTGTTGTATGGATACCATACATACCGGAGTGTGTCAGTTTATCATTCTGACCAGCCGGACATCCGCTCCCTGCATCTGAAGCACAGGATACAGGCTCATAATAGTCACGTGGAATGCTGACCAATACGATTTTCTTGGTAATCGGATTGACAGCTACTACAGTGTTAGAATCGGATTTTGCGGTAGTATCCAGCCCTCCATAATTATCATTTCCGCTAATAAAGATAACGAATGGTTCACTGGTCATATCCACTGTATCGTCCGATGGAGAAACAGTGGTATCGCGGTCGGTTTCGTAAGAAGCTTGAAACAAGATACGGGTGTCCGAATTAAATGTGCTTGAACCCTCATCGTGGATTACGCCACGATCGGTTTCGCTAACCAGTAACATATCGACTTCTCCATTATACAGAGCGGTTACCGCATCAGCATAGGACCCGTATTCTACTGTTTCAACATCAACTACTCCGTTTAATTGTTCCAGCCCAAAATCTGTTCCTTTTTTATTGGCTTCCGGAATGATTCCCATTCTTTTGCCAGATGCTTCTTCGATGCTCTGGATCGGTGAAGCATTGGTCGTAACAACGGAAACGATCATGGTTCGTTTATTCTTCAAGTTGGATATGCTGGCATCGATCTGGTTATCTGCAAGATTATCATAGTTTCCAGCTGTAAACCCAACAATCGGATCTTCATCCTCCTGACTATCTTCTGCATGCACAGGGGCTAAATTCCAAAGGAACATACATGGGACCAGAAGAAATAAAGACAGTATTGTTTTCCATTTATCATTCATAACGAATCCATCCTTTCTCTTTCTCTATTTTACCGATGATGCATACAGGATTGCAAGGATATTCCGGAAAAAAACGGTAGGCACAGTTTGATCAGTCAAGGTACCGGTAGAAGATATCCGGCATCGATTCCAGTAATAAATCAGCCATTTGATCCGGCTTATGCACATATCCCTTGTTCATCCATTGGTTCAATAGAAAGATATTACCACCAACAACGTACCAGATCCGGTAAGAATCCTGATCCGACAGTGTTTCAATTTTCATGTTATGTTTATAGACACCCGAATAAAAATGATAGGAGTAATCAATCAGAAAAGACAAAAAAGAACCTTGGCCTTGAAACTTATTGATTTCCTGAAAATAATTTTGGTTCTTTAAAATAAAGACACAAATCTGGATCAGAAGTTCTCTCCAGTTAGAACCATCATAGTGGATCAGGATCTGATTGGTTACATAGTTCTCATAGAAGGAATTGGCCAAGTCGTATTTATCATTAAAATACTTATAGAAGGTACGTCTGGATAACTCAGCTTCATCAAGAATATCTTGGACGGTAATCTTTGAAAATTGTTTTTGACCAACGAGTTTTTCAATGGCTTGAAACAACATTTTTTTTGTATTCATGTTTCTGTTCTCCAAGTATATAAGTTACCTATATTGTATACTTGTATACAATACTTCACAATTGTTAATTAATTAATAAAATATTAAGAAATTATAATGAAATTAAAGAAACAAAAAGGAGAATATCATGAAGGAGAATGTAAAAGCGTTATTTCAACCGATTACAATAGGAGGGATCCCACTGATAAACCGAATGGTGATGCCTCCAATGGTAACGAATTTTTCATCTATTGATGGAACGCCTGAACGAAAAATGGTGCAGTATCTTCGAAATCGGGCCAAAGGAGGCGTGGGTCTGATCATTCAGGAAGCAGCGTCTGTATCTTGGCCGGAAGGAAAGATTTCCAATCGACAGATTCGAATCAACGATCCGGTAACTGTTGCCGACTTGTTTGATATTACCGATTCTGTTCATGCGTTCGGAACAAAGATCATCGTACAGCTGCATCATGGCGGTTTTTTGGCTCATCCTGAGTATACATACGGAGCTGAAAATGTTTCGAGCAGCGATGGGAACGGAGCTCGGGCCATGACAAAGGAAGAAATCAAGAAGGTAGTGGATGATTTTATTACATCGGCGGTGAACGCCAAAAACGCAAGATACGATGGAATCGAAATTCATGCTGCCCACATGTATCTTCTGAATCAGTTTATCAATCCAGCCTGGAATAAGCGGACCGACGAATATGGAGGGTCTATAGAAAACCGGTTTCGGATCATCCGGGAAATTGCAGAAGGTATTCGGGAAAAATGTGGAAGGCCATTCATTGTCGGATTACGACTGGGTGCCGTGGATTTTCCACAAGGAAATACAGTTGGATCAGCTATTGAAATTTGTAAGATGGCTGAAGACTGTGGTATTGATATGCTTAATATTTCTGTTGGCTTTTATGAGTTTGCCGAAGTTGTGCCGACACAGTATTCGGAAGAAGCTCCATATACCTATATCAGTGAAGCTATTAAAAAAGCGGTCAATATTCCTGTGGCAATTGTCGGTAAATTAAGGACACCGGAAATATGTGCACGCATCATTGATACAAAGCAAGCCGATCTGGTCGCAATCGGACGTCAGATGATCTGTGATCCGGAATGGCTGAATAAGATCTTGATGGGAAAAGAAGAAACCATTCGAACTTGTTTGAACTGCCTGGAAGGATGTATGGAAAGAATGTCCTTTGCGGACAGTGGTATTCGTTGCGTCATCAATCCGTACGTTGGCGTAGAAGACTTTTACAATGAAAACGTAGTAGCAGCGGCCGGACAGCCAAAAACAATTGTGGTCGTAGGGGGCGGTATTGCTGGTATGCAGTATTCAATCATTGCCAAGAAACAAGGCCACAACGTTATATTGCTGGAAAAAACCGAACAACTCGGCGGACAGATGATCCTGGCCGGGATGACACCGTTTAAAAAAGAGGTTCGACAGGCCCTGAACTGGTTTAAAAGTGAAGTGGAAAGACAGAAGATAGATGTTCGCCTGCAGACGAAAGCCGATGTAGAACTGATTAGCTCATTGGACCCGGATCATGTTGTTCTGGCTATGGGTTGTGAATTTGCCGACCCACCGATTGAAGGCATTGAGAATGCAGTCAAAGGTGACCTGGTCATTGGTCGAAAGGTCGAAGTCGGTCAAGGAAAAAAAGTAGCAATAATCGGAGGAGGTGTTTCCGGTTGTGAATTAGCACATCGCATTGCTCTGGAAGGGTCTGAACCAACCATTTTGGAAATGTTGCCGACAGTATGCAGTAATGGCGGTGTGATCCATTCGGAAATGTTAAAAGCACAGGTCGGATCGATGGCAACGATTCTCACATCTGTAAAAGTGAACCAAATCGAAAGAGATAAAGTTTTTTATAGGAATGCCGATGGGCAAGACGCATGTATTGAAATCGATATGGTTATCAATTGTGCAGGCCAGAAAAAAGTCAGCAGTCCATTGTATGAACGCCTGATCCAGAAGGGCTTTGACGTATATCGAATCGGAGAAAACGGGATCAGCAATTTCCAAAATGCGACACGGGAAGCGCTGCAGCTGGCATATACACTTTAGACGTTTTCAGAAAGTGCATACATAGCACTTTCTTTTTTAAGGATGAGGTTGGGCAGGAAAGAATACGTATGCCCTTTCTTTTGATATTCTTAATGTAGCGAATAAGGAGGAATACATATGATAAAGAAAGAAGTGAGACTGCATGCCTTGGTAGCACCGTCAGAAACCGTGGTTGTTTCTGCTTATGACAAGGAAGGTCGAGCCGATGCTTGTACTCTGGCTTTTTATATGGTCAGCAGTCATCAGCCACCTTGTATCACAATCGCGATCAATGCTTCACAACGAAGAAAAACATTGCAGAACTTATTGTCAAAAAAGGCATTTGTCCTTGGCTTTCCTTCCACAGACCAATTAAAGGAAGCAGATTATCTAGGTGTAGAAACGGGATAAAAAACAGATAAGCTTGCCAACATCGGCTTTACATCGAAGCCGGCCAAATGTGTGGATGCTCCGGTCATCGACCAGCTTCTTCTTAGCTTAGAATGCGAGGTCATCCATACTGTGACGATTGGAAGCCATATGCAGATTACCGGTGAAGTAAAACGCATCGTGGCAGATACTTCGATACTAGATGAAAGAGGAAAGGTCGTTTTGGAAAAACTGAAACCATTGATCTATGATGAAGAGCAGCTCCGTTATCTCTGCTTGGGAAATACTGCAGGTCTTGCGTTTCAAAATGGGATAGAACTCAAAAAAAAGATAGACAGGAGATATTCGGATGCCTAAGAACATTGTGGTTGTCAATGCAGGACCAAGAAAGGGATGGAATACGGATACTCTTTTGATGGAGGCCGCAAATGGAGCTGGGAGCACAGGTGCCGGAACAGAAGCGTTTGATTTATTCTGGTTGGATAAATATACTGGCTGTATATCGTGCTTTGGGTGTAAAAAGGAAAGATACAAAGGGCATTGTATCTGTCGAGATGGATTAACACCAGTATTGGATGCCATTCGCCAGGCGGACGGACTGATTATCGGTTCTCCGAACTACTTGTCCGGATTAACAGCTTCTTTCCGTGCTTTATATGAACGGCTAATCTTCCAAAATCTTACATATAACGCCCAAACACCTTCTTGTAATACGAATCCGATTCCTGTACTGTTGATCATGACCAGCAATGCACCGGATACAGTGTATCGGAGCCTGATGAACGAGTATCAGAAGGTGTTTAATGGATTTGTGGGGCCTACGGAAATCTTTATCAGCGGAGATACGCTGCAATTAAAAGATTATAGTAAAACAGATTGGCCATGGTATTTTGATGCAAAGCATAAACAAGAACGTCATGAAACAATATTCCCTCAGGAATGTAAAAAGGTATTTGAATTAGGGAAAGCACTGGCAGAATCATGCAAATAATCCGATAGGATCAATAGGAGAGCTTGCGCTCATGATTTTATAGTTGCAATCGATGCAAAAACGATTAAAAACACAGGCTGCGCTGCCTGTGTTTTTGCTATTTAACAAATTCAGGATAGAATAGGTTGGAACGAGTGACTGTTGCCGATGGTGCCGGATCGAGATTTACATTTTCGATATCAAGAAGGGTTTCAGGACGTACCCAAGGTCTTTGTTGCAACGCACTGGTTTCCTCATGGGTCAAATATCCTTTATAGCAGGTTAATGCTCGTCGGTAGAAACCGTCTTTGATACAGGTTGTTTTGACACCTTCATTCAAAATGGACAGTATCATCGGAAGCATTTCAGCTGCATAGGCAACAGAAGTTGAATTGGCTACAGCTCCAGGGATATTGCTGACACAGTAGTGAACGACACCATTGACTACATATCTTGGATCATTGTGATGCGTTTCATGGCTGCTTTCAATGGCTCCCGGATCATCATTGGAAATATCGACAAGTACGGAACCAGGTTCCATCAACTTCAACATTTCCTTGGTGATCAAGAAGTCTTTTCTTTCTTTTGGCCACTTCACACAATTTAGGATCATATCTGTTTCCGGAAGAATGGACGCAATGGTCTGCTGGTTACAGAACATGGTATCGATACTGCCTTTGTACTGATTTGACAAGGTGCGAAGGATGCCTACGTTGATATCCATAACGGTACATTTGGCACCTAGAGCATGTAAAACCTGCAGAGCACCTTGACCGACTGTACCTGCACCCATAATGACAACATTCATTCCAGGGGCACCGGCAAAACCACCTACATATTTTCCTTTTCCGCCGTTTATGGTCAGCATGGATTCCAACCCGAATAAAGCACCTTGTTTTCCAGCAGCCTCGCAGTTCGGAGAACCATAGCGATGCGCGTCTTCTGCCGTAAACGCAATGCATCGGCTGTCCAATAAGGCTTGCACTTCATCTGGATGTCCGGCTGGATGAATACATCCAAGAACAATCTGGTTTTCCCGGATCATAGGGTATTCAGCCTCCATAAATTCTTTGACTTTAGCGACCATATCACAATGAGCATAGATTTCTTCGGCCGTATCAATAATTTTTGCGCCGGCCTGCTTATATGCCTCATTGGTAAAACCGGCCGCTTTTCCACAATCTTTCTGGGCCCATACTTCATGACCCGCCGCCACAATGCTTTCTACTTCTACAGGTGTACAAATGACACGGTATTCTCCTGGTTTTATATCTTTCAATATTCCAAATCGCATAAAAACCTCCTGTTTTTTAATTAATTATTACTTAAGTATAATATCATGAAACTGGATTACCATCAATGAACCGGCTGTTGACGAAGAAAGCATATTCCGATATTATATTTAAGCATAACTAAAATATAAAGGAGGAGATTTATGGATGCATCTACAACGATGGGATTTATCTCAATAATCCCACCCCTTGTTGCGATCATATTGTCCTTTTGGACAAAGAATACGGTTATTTCTCTAACCATTGCGTGTTTGATTGGTACATTGATGGCAGGGCAGGGTTTGTTAGGATTGCCGACCTTATTAAAAGAAAGCTTAGGAACCACTAGTTTCTCATGGGTGATGCTGCTGAATACCTTTATTGCAATCATCGTTGCTTATTTTCAGAAAACCGGAGCTATTCAAAGTTTTTCCATGAAGATCCATGACCGGAATCTGAGTCGGAAAGGGGCACAGCTGATGGCCTGGGTATTAGGGATGTTTGTATACTTCAGTGATTCATTCAGTCCTTTGTTCGTGGGGACAACGATGCGAAGCATTACGGATAAGGTGAAAATATCAAGAGAAAAGCTGGCCTATATTGCTGATTCTACTTCAGCTCCTGTCAGCGTACTGGTACCGATTACCGGCTGGGCAGCTTATTTGAGCGGATTAGCGGTAGGCATCGGAACAATCGTAACTGAAGAGGATGGAGCCAAACTATTTTTACGGGCTGTTCCATTCAATTTCTATGCGATCATCGCGGTTATCTTTGTCGGATTGATCGGCTCAGGAATTATCAAAGATTTTGGTCCGATGAAAAAAGCAGAAAAAAGGGCAGAGGAAGAAGGCAAGGTATTGCGTGATGGAGCTGTCCCTTTGATTGGTAAGGAGCTTACCGAAATGGAGGCATATGATGGATTTCAACCTCGAGTATTCCTTAATTTCATATTGCCGGTATTATTGATTATCGCTATCGCCCTTGGAACCTATATTACAATGGGTTCGGCAAAAACGATGGAAGCTTTCTTGTTTGTGATTCTTTTTATGACCATCAGTATGCTGATCCAGGGCATTCCATTTAAAGAAGTCATAGATACGATGACACAAGGGATCAAAGGAGCTGTGCCGGCAATCATGCTCTTGGCTTTGGCGTATTCTATCAATGCGCTGAGCAGAGACATGGGAACTGCCAACTATATTGTATCGCTTTGTGAAGGATTCTTGTCTGCGCAATTGCTGCCTGTCATTATATTCTTGATATCTGCTGTTATGGCTTTTGCTACAGGATCGAGCTGGGGAACCTTCGCAATCTGTATGCCGATCGCTTTGCCATTGGCTTTTGCATATTCTGACGGTGCATTGACAACATTGGTATGTGCCTGTTTTGCAGCTGTAGCCGGAGGCGGTGTGTTTGGCGACCATTGTTCACCGGTTTCGGATACAACGGTGTTGTCTTCCACCGGAGCGGCCAGTGATCATATTGATCATGTGCAGACGCAGCTGCCATATGCATTGACATGTGGGATCATCGCGGCAATCCTGTATCTGATTGTTGGTTTCGTCGCCGGATAAGTTCAGAAAATAGAAAAGAGCAGGATGCTTTTGCATACCTGCTCAATTTTTATTCTTCCGATTGTATTTTTCGAAAATTCCAGGTGTTCTGTGCTATTTCTTTCAGCTTTAAAATGTCAGTTTCGCTAGAAGCGTTGACAGCTGCCGCAAAAGTACCTTCCACCATCGGACAATCTGCCATTTGCACGAGATCGTCATCCAGGTCTTCAATGACCATTTCCGTCGTCATTACGCCACTGCCTAGATCTACGGTGACTAAAACACCATCTTCGGCTTGTTCTCTGACTTTCTCGATAGCCTCCATAATTTTTTCATAACTGGTTCCAAACGAACCATCATCCAGACCGCCGGCTGGTTCCATTGGCACACCATGAGCCATTTGGCTTGCTAAATGAATAACACCTTCCGCTAATTGCTGACTGTGGCTAACCGCAACGATTCCAATCATTAGAGTCTCCTTTTAGTAAGCATTGGCAATTGTCTTCAAAAGAATGGTAAAGGAAGTGGCACCTGGATCCTGATGTCCGATGGAACGTTCACCTAAATAACTGGCTCGTCCTTTGGTGGCAATAATCGATTTTGTATATTCCACACCTTTATCCGCGGCTTCGACACCAGCTTGTAAAACACTATGAACATCTTTGCCGTCATCGAAAGCTTTCTTCATAGCATTATTTGCCGGAATCATCGCATCCAGCATTGTCTTTTCGCCTTCGACTGCTTTTCCGCGCAGCTGGACACCACCGATAGCGGCATCCATGATGGCAAGAAAGTCATTGATATCAATTTCTGATTTTCCTTTAACAACAGCTCCGGCTTTCATAAAGGCGGTTCCGTATAATGGACCGGAAGCCCCGCCAACGGTAGAAACAAGAACCATTCCGGTTTTTTTCAATACGGCATCAATGGTCTTATCTTCCAAGGCCGGTAATTCTGTCTCAACTTTTTTAAATCCTCTCGCTAAGTTAATCCCGTGGTCACTATCACCGATAGCTGCATCCAGATCGGTTAAAAACTGTGCGTTTTCAACAATAGTATCGGAGATAGAATAAAGTAGCTGAATTAATTTTTTAGTATCTGTCATAGAATTATCCCAGTTTTATAACACCTTGAATGCTGGTGTATCCGCTGTAGCATCCAGCAATGCTTTCATTTCATCATCCAGCTTCAATAACGAGATCGAGAATCCTTCCATTTCAATACTTGTCATGTATTCACCGACAAAAGTACGATATACGTTGATATTCTTTTCTTTTAATACATCAGATACATGGTTGTTTACAATAAACAGCTCCATTAATGGAGTACCACCGCAACCATTGATCATAACCGCAACATCACTGCCAGTATAGTCAAGATCTGCAAGGATCTTATCTAGTAACTGATCGACGATCTGATCAGCTTCCTGTAATTTTTCTTTGTGTGTTCCTGGTTCACCATGGATACCGATACCGATTTCCATTTCATCGTCAGCCAGTTCGAATCCCGGTGTACCGGCTGCCGGCACTGTACAAGGCTTAATTGCCATGCTCATGGAACGGACATTTGCGATAACCTTTTCAGCGACAGCTTTTACTTCCTCTAAAGAAGCCCCGGCTTCTGCTTTAGCACCGGCAATTTTGTGTACAAATACAGTTCCGGCAATACCACGACGTCCGACTGTATATAAAGAACCGTCCACGGCCACATCATCGCCGACAATAACCTGATCTACCTTGATGCCTTCGTCTCTGGCCATATCCGCAGCCATTTCAAAGTTCATAACATCACCTGTATAGTTTTTGATAACCAGTAGAACACCTTCCTCTGTGGCTACAGCCTGGATGGCTTCATACACTTGATCCGGTGTAGGTGAAGTAAAGACCGCACCTGGAACAGCTGCATCCAGCATACCGGTTCCGACATAACCCGCATGTGCAGGTTCATGTCCGGATCCACCACCGCTGACCAATGCAACTTTTCCTTCTTTTTTATGAGCACGTGCTAAAACATCAGAACCTTCTACTCTGTAAACATATTCAGGATACGCTTTTACTAAGCCTTCGATCATTTGGTTTTCAACCTGATCCACAGCATTGATTATTTTTTTCATCTTGTGCCTCCATTATTTAAATTTGATGAATGTTTCTTGTCGCAATGACATCCACACCGGTTCCCGCTGCGTTCTTTACCAGCACATCTCCGATCTTAACAGGAGCATGAGCAACGGCCGCATCAATATCTTTCATGATCTCAAAGATTTTTCCTTTAGGAATGTCATTGGCGGTTTTTACAGAACAACGTTCTTTGTCACCCCCGATAATACGTACAGTGGATGTAACGATGCGGGTCGGATTGACAACTTCCTTACGAGCATAAATATCACCACGTGGACATGTATTTCCAGAAACGCTTAATACTTCGTTTCCTTCCATTTCCACAGTTAGCTGACATCCCATAGGGCAGTTGATACATGTAAGTTCTCTTTTTTCCATATTGAGTCCTCCAGGTTAATCCTTTTCAATCTTAATCGTAATGGTCTTCAGATCCGGATATTCTTCAATCTTTTTCTTCTGAAGAATGATCTGTTCCATTTCTCCTGGCGCCATAATGCGTTTCTTATTATGCATGATGCGCTCATCATTGAAGTAAACATTTACATAACAATTTTTATATACATCACCTACACGGAAACGTACAGTCAATAACTTATCCATATTTTCCGGATCAATTGTAGAAGGGACAGTATATCGTGCACCCGAGGTGGCCACCAGCTGGATATCATTGCTTCCTTCGTGAGCCTTGCATCCGGCATTAATATACTTCACGGCGTTTTCGCCAGCTCTGGATGCTTCTTCGGAAACATAATCTACCAGGTCATGTACGTGCAATACGTTACCACAAGCGAAAATACCAGGGATGGAAGTTTCCAGCGATTCATTGACGATCGGACCACTGGTAATATTGCTCATATCGATGCCAGCAGAACGGGATAATTCATTTTCTGGAATCAATCCACAGCTCAAAAGCAGAGTATCGCATGTATATCTTTCTTCTGTTCCCGGAATCGGACGACGATCCGGACCTACTTCGGCAATTGTAACAGCGGATACATGGTTTCTTCCTTCAATATCCACAACAGTATGGCTTAATTTTAAAGGTATGCCATAATCATCCAGACATTGAACGATATTTCGTTTCAGACCACCGGAGTAAGGCATCAGTTCGGCAACGACTTTCACCTTTGCTCCTTCCAACGTCATACGACGTGCCATGATCAACCCGATATCACCAGATCCTAAAATAACAACTTCACGACCAGGCATATATCCTTCAATATTGACAAGGCGCTGCGCCGTTCCGGCAGAGAAGATACCAGCTGGACGGTATCCCGGAATATTGAGGGCACCACGAGGGCGTTCACGACATCCCATAGCTAGAATGACAGCTTTGGCTGGAATTTGGAACATACCATCTTCACGGTTCATCGCTGTTACAACTTTATCAGCCGATATATCCATAACCATGGTATTCAGCTTATATTCAATTCCTAATTCATAGACTTGTTCAATAAAACGATATGCATATTCCGGTCCGGTCAGCTCTTCTTTGAATGTATGTAAACCGAACCCATTATGAATACACTGATTTAAGATCCCACCTAATTCATGATCACGTTCGAGAATCAGAATATTATCATTTCCTGCTTTTTTTGCAGCGACAGCAGCAGCTAAACCAGCTGGCCCACCACCGATGATTACGATATCATATTGTTTCATTTTGATTCTCCTTTCGTACGTTCAAGCACAATTTCAGAACCAATGTCGTTCTTTTTGATTTGTTCCATCGGAATACCTAATTCACGATGCAGGATCTCCATAACCCGTGGACTGCAGAAACCAGCCTGACAACGTCCCATACCTGCACGTGTACGACGTTTTACACCATCCAGACTGCGAGCGCCCAGCGGACGATGGATCGCATCCAGGATCTCTCCCTCTGTGATGGATTCACAACGACAGATGATCGTACCGTAAGCCGGGTTCTTTTTGATCAGTTCATTTCTTTCTTCAATAGAAAGATCGGCAGTCGCTACAACATCCTTGCGTGTAGAGATCCAATGCTCTTTTTCTTCCAACCCCATCTTATCTCTTAACAAGTTACCGATGTATTCACCGATAGCCGGGCAGGAGGATAATCCAGGAGATTCAATGCCCGCACAATCGATGAAATGCGGTGCATCTTCCACTTCACCTAAAATAAATTCATGATTGTCTTCATGGGCACGTAAGCCGGCAAAAGAAGTAATTACCTGGCGCAAAGGGAGGTTCTTTACGCTCATGGTAGCTTTTTCGATTACCTGATCCAAACCATCCTGGGTGGTAGATATAGCTTCCTTGTCATCCAGATCAATGGCTGTTGGACCAGCCAGGGTATTTCCGTGAATCGTAGGAGCCACCAGGATCCCTTTACCAAATTTTGTAGGCTGCGGGAAGATCGTATGTTTAACAAATCCGCCGGTCGTCTTATCAAGAAGTAGATAGTCACCACGACGCGGACGGATGTGGATCTTGTTATTGCTGACCATGTTATGGAACTTGTCAGCATATACACCGGCCGCATTTACTACATATCTAGTTAAGTATTCTCCGTTATTCGTACGGATATGCCAGATGCCGTTTTCATCGCATTTCAAGTCTTCGGCTTCAGTATTGAAGCGGAAGTCTACCCCGTTGACATTGGCATTTTCTGCTAATGCGATATTCAGTTTAAAGGGACAGATGATACCGGCCGTCGGGGCATAGAGAGCACCAACGACTTTGTCTGTCACATTCGGCTCGATTGCCAGACATTCATCGTGATTCAGGATCTTCAGATCCGGAACGCCGTTTTTGAGCCCACGTTCATACAGCTCCTTGATTCCACCAAATTCTTCTTCATAAATACAGATAACCAAAGAGCCATTCCGTTCAAACGGAATGTCCAGATCTTTGGCAAGGTCGCCCATCATCGCATTGCCGCGAACATTCATCTTCGCCATTACAGATCCGGGCTGGCAGTCATATCCGGCGTGGATAATGGCTGAATTCGCTTTTGAAGTCCCGGAGCAAACATCTTCTCCTTTTTCAATAACACATACATTGGTGTTATATTTAGACAATTCTCTTGCGACAGCACTACCTGTCACACCGGCTCCAATGATAATTACATCATATATCATTGTTTTGTTCTCCTTTCGTTTCTAAACTCGTTACAAAGAAATATTAACATTTATTTTAATAAAGATAATATCACTGATATAAATTTATAAAATTTATAAATAAATATAGGATTTATTTTATCTTAATAAAAAATAATAGGCTAAATTGTGCGCTTTATATATATAGTTATATAGTTAATTATGATGTTTCTTCTTAATAAGAGCCAGGTATTGGCACAGTGAAGTGTGCATATGCCTGGCTCTTATATCAATTCGTTGAATGAATCAGTGATGTATGTCAGTTTTTAGAAGAATACACCCATATTTGTTAAAGCCATGTAGCAGATCGAAGCCACGATACCACCACATAACGGACCTACAACAGGGATCCATCCATAACTAAAGTTGGAATCGCCTTTTCCTTTGATTGGTAATACGGCGTGAGCTAAACGAGGTCCTAAGTCACGGGCAGGGTTAATAGCGTATCCGGTCAAACCACCTAAAGACATACCGATCGATACGATTACGCTATAAACTAAGAACCAGTTAAATCCACCGGCTGCTCCAGACTGAGAAATAGCATCTAACATGAATACCAGAATAAAAGTTCCAACAAATTCACTTAAGAAGTTACGGAATACGTTAGGAATGCTAGGTCCGGTAGAGAATACACCCAGTTTTGTTCCCGGATCTTCTGTTGCATCAAAGTGATCTTTGAACAGAATATACAGAATACATGCACCTACGAAAGCACCGGCAATCTGAGCAATTGTATATGGAACGAACTCAGCCCAAGGCTGGTTTCCTAAAATACATTGACCAATTGTTACTGCCGGGTTGAAATGAGCACCAGAAGCAGCTCCGAATGTATAAGCCGGTAACAATACAGCAAGACCCCAGGCAAAGGTGATCTGGATAGATCCAGCCCCTTTCATACCTGATTTATTCAAGTTAACGTTACAACATACACCATCACCAAGGATGATAAGGAACATAGTTCCTAAAAATTCAGCGATTAATTTTGTTTGCATATTTTCCTCCATATAGGATGGCTGGCAAGCAGCCAGACACCCTTAAATTTTTTCTCCCTTTTTTAATATTAATGATTGATAATTAAACTATTTAGCCCAGCCGAGCGTACTCTGAACGGCTTGTTTCCAGCCTTTGATTTCAGTTGTACGTGTTTCTTCATCCATTGCCGGTACGAATACCTTATCAAATGCCCAGTTCTTGATAACATCTTGTTTGTTATCCCAGAAACCTACAGCCAGACCTGCCAGATAGCTGGCACCCATGGCTGTTGTTTCAACACATACCGGACGATGTACCGGTGCATCGATAATGTCAGACTGGAACTGCATCAGGAAGTCATTCTTACAAGCTCCACCATCAACCTTCAAAGCATTCAGCTTAACACCGGAACCTTCTTCCATAGCTGTCAATACATCGCTTGTTTGGAATGCCAGAGATTCCAAAGTTGCACGGATCAGATGATACTTGTTAACACCACGAGTTAATCCTGTAATAGCTCCACGGGCATATGGATCCCAGTATGGAGCACCTAAACCTGTAAATGCCGGAACGACGTAGCATCCGTTGGTATTTTTTACGCGGGTAGCGAAGTATTCGCTGTCCGGAGAAGAATCGATGATCTTCAATTCATCTCTCAACCACTGGATGGCTGCACCAGCTACGAATACGGAACCTTCCAGAGCGTATTCAACTTTTCCATCAAGGCCCCAGGCAACCGTTGTTAATAATCCATTGTTCGGATAGATTGGTTTTTCACCGATGTTCATCAACATGAAGCATCCTGTACCATATGTGTTTTTAGCCATACCTGGTTCGAAGCAAGTCTGTCCGAACAAAGCGGCCTGCTGGTCACCGGCAACACCGGCAATCTTGATCGGACCACCAAAGAATTCAGGATCACTTTCACCATAGATATAGCTGGAAGGTTTAGCTTCCGGCAACATGCACATAGGAACTTCGAGCTGTTCGCATAATTCAGCATCCCAGTCCATTGTATTGATGTTGAACATTAAAGTACGGCTTGCGTTAGAATAATCTGTAGCATGTACAGCACCTTTTGTCAGCTTGTAGATCAGCCAGCTGTCAACTGTACCAAAGGCCAGTTCACCAGCTTCGGCTCTTTCACGGACACCCTCTACATTATTAAGGATCCAGCGAAGTTTTGTTCCTGAGAAGTATGGGTCAAATACCAGACCGGTCTTATGATATGCGTCATCCGCGATGGTCGGATATTTACCAATCAGTTCGTCTTTCATATCAGCTGTACGACGGCACTGCCATACAATGGCATGATATACAGGTTGTCCGGTTTTCTTATCCCAAACGATCGTTGTTTCACGTTGGTTCGTGATACCGATTGCAGCGATGTCTTCATAAGTAGCACCAATCTGCTGCATTGCTTTACGAGCTACAGACAACTGGGTCTGCCAGATTTCGTTGGCATCATGCTCAACCCAACCTGGATTAGGAAAATACTGAGTAAATTCCTTCTGTGCAACCGAACACATTTCTCCTTTTTCATTAAACAGGATACATCTGTTACTGGTTGTTCCGGCATCTAATGCCATTACATATTTCGCCATTATCTCTCCTCCTTTTCGTTATTAGATTTGGTAAATATGCTTTCACGAGAACCACATTTTTTGATTCGTCGTTGAAATCGCAATTGCGCCGCTGTTCAGAGCATGGATAATATCTTCTTTCTCTGTGATTAATCCGCTGGCCATGATCGGAACCTTGCTGATCATCTTTACTTTTGTGATCACTTTCGGTACAACAACACCTGGCAAGATCTCTACTATATCTGGTTGTACGGATTTTTTTCCTTGTAATTTGATATTTTCCATCGCTATGCTGTCCAGCAGAAAATACCGTAATATCGTAATCATACCGATTTGTTTGGCATGGGATATCAAATGTACTTTCGTAGTTATGATTCCGTCTAAGTCTGTATTCTTATGAAGATAATCCAGTGTAATCTCTTTAGCAGAAAGGCCGTTGATCAAATCTATATGAACGATCGCAACCTTTCCGGCATCCTTCAACGTTCGTATGATGGATGGCAAGGTAATAATGTCACCATAAAGTATAAAAATAATATCTATGTCCGATTCAATACATCGGTGCAGGCCTTCATCATCTTTAATTGCGGCTACAACGGGAGTGTTCTCCAACAAAGTAATAAAATCATTATGTGTCATGGGGATACCTCGGGCTTTTGGCCGTATATTCATAAACTGATAGATACCTGTTGCAGGATGAAAATATGATACTTGTATTAAAAAAGAGCACAGAAAAATATGATCTAACCACAATCATATACCTCCAATGCTCTCAAAATCTCCTTAGGTATTATTCAGTTTTCTGGATTGAAAGGGCTTTCAATCCTTTACAATTTCATATTAATCCTGTTTGATGCGTTTTTCAACTAATAATTTATAAAAATGGTTAATAATATAAAATATTCACATATATTAAACAAATGAACAGGTACATATAGTATAAAAAAACAGGAGAGGCTATTCTCCTGATTATCGGTTTCTGATTTTTTTGATGATCCAATGTATCAATAATAAAAACAGGCCCAAGGCGGCACTGATTCCGGCCGTAATGTAATAAGATATCATCATGCTGTCACGCAGAGCGTTAATGAAGCTGGTTATAGTTGCACTAGATGGATACAACTTCAGCAAAACGGTTGCCGCAAATCCGAGCGAGATCAGCACAGCCAAAATTATACCGGCCCATAAGAATATGAAACCGACGTTTTTTAGCTTATCCTGTGTAAAGATCAGCATAGCCAGGATCAGCAGTACGGAAACAGCCGGTGCAGCATACTTGGCAATATCGGTAACCTGTTTAGCCTGATAGAACAGGTTTACGGCATTTTTGACACGATCGCTGATCACCACATTTTTCAAGGATTCCTGTACAATCGGATCAATGAGGCCTTTAAGGTCCTTTTCACCTGCCGTAACGTTGTATTCTTTTAGGAAAGCCTGCATATGGGACACATAATCCTGGGTCAAATACTCACCGCTGATCTTAATATCTTTGCCCTCATAGATCTGGTCGATGACTGCATCGACCTCTTTCGTGATAGGTTCTTCTGTTATGATGGTGTCCAGGAATACATCAATGACGGATTCCAGGGATGCTCCGAATGTCGTGTCCTCCATAATGGATTGTTTCATGTCACGCTTGATTTCGATGGTGATATCGGAATATAGGTTGGTTTTGGCAAGCTGTGTTTTCATAAAATCTTCTTTAAATATGGTCTGGCTGAATGAAACCGCAAAAATGGAGCATAAAATTGCCAGACTGGTTAAAAAGATGCCAAATTTTCGAATAAAACTCTTCATGGAACCTCCTGTTTTGTTATATCATTCATTTATTTCATATTAATATAAACAACAAGGATATATCAAGAAATCTTACATTTGATTACGTCATTTACGAGCTTTGTCGTTTATTAGTGTCTCTTTTTCGCTTCTTGCCAGCTGTTTGATGGCATATTCACGTTTTAATGCGTCTTTTTTATTATCAAAGTTTTCTTGATAGATCAATCGTACCGGCCGGCGACTTTTAGTGTATTTTGCGCCTTTTCCTGCGTTATGGGCTGCAAGCCGTTTTTTCAGGTCGTTTGTATATCCGGTATAATACGATCCGTCACTGCATTCTATCATGTATACATATTGGTTCATGGTTATATTTTATCAAAGAATCAAAAAAAGGTCCCTTTTTCGGGGACCTTCGCGTTTTATTTTAAAGCTTTCTGATAAATGCGGTCGTATGCGATAGCCATTTTGTTGACATCATAGTTTTCTACGATATCCAGATAAGCATTTTCCTTGATTTCCTCAACATGTGGATAACTGATCTGGTTGATGGCGTTTACAAAAGCAGCGGCACTGTCTACAACAAATCCGTTAAATCCGTTTGTGATTACATCCCGGGAACCGACTACGTTGGAAACGACACAAAGTTTACGCATATACATAGCTTCCAACAGGGAAATCGGAAGGCCTTCCCATAATGAAGTCAGGATAAATACATCCGAGGAATAAGCTTCCCGGATTGCATCTTCTCTGGACAACCATCCGGTAACATGAACATTTGGGGCTGTCAGTTTATATTTACGATCCCCGTCACCGATCCATTTGAAATGCACATCCGGCATAGCATGTGCAATTTCATTAAACAACCCGGCATTTTTCTGTGTGTTGATCAAACCGGTTGTATAAACAGTCAACGGGTGGTCTTCGATTTTGACATTTCTTACAATTTCATCCAGCTCTGCCATATCGATCCCATTGTTTACATAAGTGGCATTATCGGTTAAACCCAGGGTTTCTGCATATTCTCCCTTACTACAGGCAATGGTCATACAGTCGATCTTGGCGCCTTGTTCCTCACTGCGACGTTCCATGCTTCGCGTCAGAATATTATGATTTTCTGCCAGATACAAGTATCCATGAGGAGTATAGAACATTGGTATTCCGCATCCTTCAAGAGCTCTACGTCCGATTTTTCCGGCACCATGCCCATGGAAATGTATGATATCCGGATCCTGTTCTTCCACAAGCGCTTTCAATTCGGCTCTGGCTCCGGAAAAAGAAAGAATGTTGGAGCTTTCCGAGAAGTTTTTAATGCGAAACATTGGAATCCGGGAATCGAAATAGTCACGGAACCCTTTTGGTGTTTCTGGTGTGGTGGAATAGGCAATCACAATATCATATTTATCGATCAGTCTTTCGGTTAAATGAACCAGATATGTGAAAATACCACCACTTAGTCGTTTTACGACATACATTATTTTTGGTTTGTTTGACATGTTCGTCTCCTTTCCGTTTAATTGTTGTTCTTTAATTATATGATAATCGAAATTCCATTTTTTTAAAATGTCAATTTTGAAAATTCAAAACAAAAATAATGTGAAAAATATGTGACAAAGACAGAGAAAATGTGTTACGATAAACTGGAAATTGTTGTATCGATATGTAAAAAGGGAGGATATAGAGATGTTGTATTTATGCATTATACTCGTTTTATGTATCGTGGCTATGCTCTATGTATTCATGAATTATAATCGTATCAAAAAAATGAGCGAAGGCACGGAAGACATGAAAGAACTAGCGGGTATTATTCGTGATGGAGCCGATACGTTCATCAAAACAGAATTCAAAGCTATCATCGCTGTAGTGATCGTTTTGGCTGTTATCTTCAGCTTGTTTGTGGAAAAGACAAGTGGTCTGACTTTAATGCTCGGCGCATTGATGAGCAGCATCGTATGTGTATTAGGTATGCAGAGTGCAACCTATGCCAACGTGCGTACAGCTAACAAAGCGCGCAAGAGCCTTTCGATCGGTGAAACTGTCAAGGTTGCGCTATGTGGCGGATCCATCAGCGGCTTAAGCGTACAGGCGATGGGGCTGCTCGGATTGGTGCTGGTCATGCTCATCTTTAAAGGAATCGATGCTTCGGCGCAAAGCCATGGCTTGTTGGTGAACTTACCGTGTAATCCTAGTATCACAAGAATTACAACGTATTCACTAGGATGCTCGATTGTGGCTATGTTCAACCGTGTTGCTGGTGGTAACTATACAAAGGCTGCCGACATTTCAGCGGATATTCTAGGCAAGATCCGTCATGATCTGCCGGAAGATGATAGTCGTGTTCCGAACACAATTGCCGATTTCATCGGTGACAATGTCAACGATATTGCTGGTAACTGCTCCGATTTGCTGGAAAGCTTTGTTGCAACCATTGCCGCCTCTTTGATGATTGCGGTTACGGTATATAATAGTGCGCTTGCCAACAGTGCCAAGGGTATTACGGAAGCTACACTGAACGCTACGATCCGTTATCCGATCGTATTGGCCGGTTTAGGATTATTGTCTTGTCTTATCGGATTGTTCTATGCCTCAATTAAAAAGATGTCGGATAATCCATCCCGTGAACTGGATCTGGCTACTTGGATCTCTGCCGGATTGACAATTGGTCTTGGCTTTTTTGCCAGCATGATCATCTTTGCTCGAGTGCCTTTATACGATACATTCCGATTGGGATGGGTATCTCCATGGTTATCTTCTGTACTGGGTATTATCAGTGGTGTTGCCATCGGAAGTATCACAGAATACTACACAAGTACTGATTATAAACCGACCCGTGAACTGGCCAAGATTGCCAACGAAGGGGAAGCCTTTGTAATCACAAAGGGAGATGCGGTAGGATCCCGCTCCTGTCTGCTTCCGATCCTTGTGATTGGTATCGCTTTGTTCTTATCGGGAAAATTGTGCGGAACTTACGGTATAGCCGTATCTGCATTAGGAATGCTGGCTTTTGTCGGCGCAACCGTATCGATTGATGCATTTGGACCGATTGCTGATAATGCCGGTGGTATCGCTGAGTCCTGCCATCTGGATGCCAAGGTCCGGGTGATTACAGACAAGCTGGATGCAGTAGGAAATACAACGGCTGCCGTTGGAAAAGGATTTGCCATTGGATCGGCTGCCTTTGCGACTGTTTCTTTGATCGTTGCTTATGTATCCAATTATGCAACTGTTGGGAAAGAGCCGGTATTGAATATGGCGAGCTTTGTTGTCATTGCCGGTGGAATCATCGGTGGTGCCATGGTTGAATACTTCAGTGCGCTGTTGACAGATAATACGATTGATGCAGCCAAGTTAATGGCTGATGAAGGGGATCGTCAATTGTCCGTTCCGGGTGTTCTGGAAGGAACTGTAAAACCTGATTACAACAAGATGATTGCGATGGCTGCTAATACTGCTTTGCGTAAGATGCTGCTTCCATCGGTGCTGGCTCTGGTCATTCCGATTGTCGGTGGATTCTTGTTCGGCGTTGAATTTGTTGGTGGTATGCTGATCGGTGCTACGATCTGTGCGATCCCACGGGCTATCTTTATGGGAAATTCCGGTGGTGCATTCGATAATGCCAAGAAATATATTGAAAGTGGCGCCATTGCCGGCAGTGAAAAGGGTACACCGGCTCACAAGGCGGCAGTAACCGGTGATACTGTTGGCGATACTCGTAAGGATGTTGTCGGAGTTGCGCTGGATATCTTCATCAAAACGATGTCAACGGTTGCCAATTCGATGGCTGTTGTCTTCACACATATCACATTATTCAGATAGAAAATGAAGGAGCTGTTCTGAGAAACAGCTCTTTTTTTCATCCCCCAGATGGGGGTAAACAAACGTCTTTCCAGATTGATAAAATACATATAGAAATAATACTTTTATCAATAGGAGGAAATATGAAAAGAATCGTATCATTCATCAGTTGTCTCATCGTATGTGTTTGTGTTTTGATGGGTTGTGGAAAAGATATGTCCGGAAGTAAATATGTAGGGACATGGAAAGCGACCAAAGGGGAGTATTCCGGTGTAGAGCTATCCATGGAAGATCTAAATAGTGAATTTACTGTGGAATTGAAAGATAACGGCAAAGCCGTTGTTACTTTTAATGGCGAAAGTGGTAACGGAAACTGGGATGAAACAGATAACGGTGTAGAAGTCAGTGACAGCCAGGATACCTTTGCGTTTAAGGCAGATGGTGATAATCTTGTGGTTGAACAGGACGGTGTTACTTTTACATTTGAAAAAACCAAGTAACAAATCAACAAAAATCGTACAAAAAAGAAAAAGTGTTTATGGAAAAAATACCACATCTGTGGTATTTTTTAACCAGTGTAGTACAATATTGTGAACAAAAGTATATAAATTATATACAATTATCAATAAATAGGTGCTATAATATTAAAAACCAGATGAAATATTTTTTATATTTCAGAATTAAAGCAAGCGTTAACAGTATTTTTCCATCAGATCATCTATGAACGTGCTGGCTCCAAAGGAGTCTTTTTACGTATTGGTTTTGTATTGGTTTTATTATTTGAAAGGAGGTGTATAAGATGTGTACTGAAATGAAGACAAGAAGTAGTTTTGAGGAATTATGCCGCAAACAAGCTAGGGAAATGAATCTGAACGGTTCGAACAATGCCGTTGTGCTGCTTGATATTGACAATTATATTTATTTGAATGTGGTATTGAATAAGGTACAGATGGAAGCCGTTACCGATGAAATTGAAAAGAAGCTTCTTGAATTTGAAAACAAAGATACAATTATCGCTTCGATGTTCAGGGGCTCTTATATTATTGCGATTCATCATTTAGATAGTCTGGAGACTTTAAGGGAACGATGTGAAAAATTACATCAGGCACTTCAGCTACCTGAATTATTCGGTGAGAAAATTACTGTTAGCATAGGAGCTGCCATTAGTGACAATGAATTGGACAGAGGATATCGTGGGGCAGCTAACTTAGCATTCAAAGCGTTAGATGAAGCTGGAGCCAAGGGAAATTCTGTATGTATATATCATGATCATCAAGCAGATATTTCATAAGATTTAATAAAAAGGGATTCAATCCCTTTTTTTTTGTCTGAAATAGGAATATGATAAATAAGTCTTAAAGGGCGGAGGGAAAAATATGCCGATAACCGTATTTTTAATTGTATTCCCTTTTTTATGTGCTCCTTTTATCTATTGCATAAAAGAACCGAAAATAAGGGATCATATCATGTATGCAGGGGTTGCTTTGATCATGGCAGCAGTATTCCTGCTGGCTGGTCAATGGCTTGCAAATGGTACCAAAGTGATGTCTTATTATCCGGAAACAGATATGATAGATCATATTATTTTGGTAGTGGAAATCGGGCTGATGTGCTTGATTACTTTTCTCAGCTTTAAATATCGGAAGTACTGGGTCAGTCTGCTTTCGATCATACCTACCTTGCTGATAGCGTGGTTTGAACTCAAGGGACCGGAAATGGAGACGATGAACCATATTTATGTAGATCATCTATCCATTCTGATGTGTTTGATCATCGGCTTTATCGGAGGGTTAATTATAATATATGCGGTTGGATATATGTATGGATATCATAACCACCATAAAGAATATGCCGATCGGCGGCAATACTTCTTTGCACTATTATTTATATTTATAGGTGCTATGTTCGGTTTTGTATTGTCATCCAATCTTTTGTGGATCGATTTGTTCTGGGAAATTACCAGTGTTTGTTCGTTCCTGTTGATCGGTTATACAAAAACGGAAGAGGCCGTCAATAATTCATTCCGAGCTTTGTGGATGAACTTGTTGGGAGGAACGGTACTGGCATTTGGTATTGTTTATTTTGGCTGTTCCGTCGGAACGGTTTCGATCCATGACCTAGTCTTGTTTGGAAATATGCAAAATGCAGCGGCAGTCATTCCGATTGCATGTATAGCGTTTGCTGCTCTTACAAAAGCGGCACAGATGCCTTTTTCCACCTGGCTGATGGGAGCCATGGTAGCTCCGACACCATCGAGCGCTTTATTGCATAGTGCAACGATGGTTAAAGCAGGTATTTATATTCTCCTGCGTCTGGCTCCGGCCATGCGTGGCACATTAACAGGCAATATGGTGTCCTTTGTTGGAGGTTTTACCTTTTTTGTAGCAAGTATTCTGGCCATTTCACAAAATGACGGAAAAAGGGTACTGGCTTTTTCAACTATTTCCAATCTGGGATTGATGGTTGCCTGCTGTGGCGTAGGTATGCCGGAGACCATCTGGGCGGCTGTTTTCCTGATGATGTTTCATTCGATTTCCAAGTCTTTGCTGTTCCAGACAGTAGGCGCCGTGGAAAACCGGATCGGAAGCAGAGATATTGAGAATATGCACGGCCTGCTGTACCGTTTACCCTCGTTAGCTACTTTTATGTTTATCGGGATTGCCGGTATGTTCCTGGCTCCTTTTGGTATGTTGATTTCCAAATGGTCGGCGTTAAAAGCAGCTGTGGATGATGGTAATATTCTTTTGGTTCTCTTTATTGCTTTTGGTAGTGCGACAACCGGCCTTTACTGGACCAAATGGATGGGAAAACTGATTAGCCGCAGTCATCGCGGAAGTGCCAAGACCGATGAAATAACACAGAAAAGCCAAAAGCTTTCGCTGCGCGTTCACGCTGGTATGATGATCATGCTATGCGTATTGCTTCCGATTATTTCACAGGTATTCGTAGATCCGTTACTGATAGAGATGTTCGGAACATATACAGATGTTTTGTCCTTACCGATCCTGATCATCATGGTTGTGATCTTCCTGTTTATCTTTATGGTGCCGGTTGTAGCTTTCACCTATACCAGACACCAGGAGTCCAGTGTAAAGCTGTCTTATATGAGCGGTGTGAATGTGGGCAACAACAACCAGTTTGTCAATTCTCTGGGCCACAACAATAAATTGTGGTTGTCCAATCTGTATTTTACGGACTTTATTCGGCCGGAACGAACGATGAAGCTTTCTCAGCTGATTGCCAGTGGCTGGATCCTCATTCTGTTCTGTATGATTCTGGGAGGTACGATCTTATGACGATTGTAAATGTGCTTAGCGTAGTTTGTTTCATTGTATTCGGACCTCTGATCGGAGGCCTTCTCAGCGGTATTGACCGTAAGCTCTCAGCACGCATGCAAGGTCGTATCGGGCCTTCTGTTCTGCAGCCGTTCTATGATATTAAGAAATTATTGAATAAACAAAGGATCGATATAGTGGATACTTCGATGTCCGGTTTATTGTTATCCTATATGATCTTGATGATCATGTCCGGTGCTATCTTTTTTAGTGGTAGTGATATTTTGATGAGTGTTTTTGTTCTGTCTACGGCTTCTACTTTTTTGTACTTTGCCGCAATTGTTACCAGTTCACCGTATAACTCAATTGCAGCTAGTCGGGAACTGGTACAGATCATGACATATGAACCGGCCGTTTTGCTAGCCTGTGTCGGCTTCTATCTGGTAACCGGTACATTTAATGTGGGGGCAATCAGCCAGACGGATTCTGTTTTGTTGTGGCAGCTGCCTGGTTTCTTTATTGCCTTTGTGTTCATATTGACTATCAAGATGCGTAAATCGCCGTTTGATATCAGTGGCGGACATCATGCACACCAGGAGCTGGTACAAGGGATCACCACGGAGATGGGAGCCAGAAATCTGGCTATCTTCCATATTGCAGAGTGGTATGAAAATGTATTTTTGTTGGGGTTTGTTGCCTTATTTGCATTGAACAAGAATCTGTGGAGCATTCCTCTGGCCGTTGTGCTTGTAGCGTTGGTATTCTTTACGGAAGTATTGATTGACAATGTCAGTGCCCGTATGAAAATGAAAAATATGCTTCGCATTACCTGGCTTGTCACGTTATTTGCAGCCGGACTGAATCTTTTGGTCCTGATGCTGGTACATTGATGGAGGTGGAAATATGGCAAAAGTAAAACGTTCGCCCTGGGTCCTTCATTATGACGGATCCAGCTGTAATGGGTGTGATATTGAAGTTCTGGCTTGCCTGACACCCGTTTATGATGCAGAGCGCTTTGGTATTATAAATACCGGAGACCCTTTACAAGCTGATATCTTTTTGATTACCGGTGGTATCAATTCACAGAATCAGCCGGTCGTGAAACAGCTGTATGAACAGATGTCTAACCCAAAGGTGGTTGTAGCGGTTGGAACATGCGCTTGTACAGGAGGTATTTTTAAAGAATGCTACAATATCAAAGGCGGTGTGGATACGACCATACCGGTAGATATTTATGTGCCTGGCTGTGCTGCCAGACCGCAATCGATCATCGATGGACTGGTACAGGCCATCAACTTGTTTGAAAAACGATGTGATGACTATGCATACCAGCTAAATGCGGAGGGACAGTAAAATGAGACCAAACCGGGAATATAAGATTGAAGAAATTGACTTAGGCGATCTGCTTCTGAATGTGCTGGACAGAAAAAACAGGGGCGAACGGATCAGTCAGATCTGTGCAGCCTATGTGGATGGTAAATATGAATTAAGCTATTCATTTATTCAGGATGGTCTGCATCGTTTTACGACACTACGCGTCATCTGTGATCTGGATACGGAAGTACCGAGCATAACGGAAATCTATCCGATGGCAGTATTTTATGAAAATGAGATGAAGGAGCTTTATGGCGTCAATGTGAAGTATATTTCACTGGACTACAACAATAAGCTGTATCGTATTGAAAAAGAGACACCATTCCTTCCGAAGGAGAAGAAATAATATGGGGAAAAAGAGTATTGTACCATTTGGCCCGCAACACCCGGTCTTACCAGAACCAATCCATCTGGATCTTGTTTTGGAAGACGAAATTGTTACAAATGTTATTCCTTCCATCGGGTTTATTCACCGGGGACTGGAAAGTCTGACGGAGAAAAAAGATTATTTTGAAATGGTGTATGTTGCTGAAAGAACTTGCGGTATCTGCAGTTTTGGTCATGGCATGGGTTATTGTGAAGCAGTAGAGGAAGTTATGGATGTGGAAATTCCGGATCGTGCAAAATATCTACGCACCATCTGGATGGAGCTTTCCCGACTGCATAGTCATTTACTGTGGCTGGGATTACTGGCTGACGGCTTTGGATTTGAAAGCCTGTTCTATCAAAGCTGGAGAATACGTGAAAGGATCCTGGATCTGATTGAATTGACGACCGGGGGCCGTGTGATCTTTTCTGTCAATAAAGTAGGCGGTGTACTAAAGGATATTACACCGGATATGTTGAAACACATCTTGACGGAACTGGATCAGGTAGAAGCCGATGTACGTGTTATTGAGCATACCTTCCTGTTCGATTATTCTGTACAAAGCCGTTTGAAGGGCGTTGGCGTATTGAGCCGTAAACAAGTACATATGTTAGGTGCTGTCGGTCCGTTTGCGCGTGCCAGTGGTATTAATATCGATATGCGCTCTCTAGGTTATGAAGCTTACGGAGACCTGGATTTTGAACCAATCGTATCTTCGGACGGAGACAGTTATGCCCGCTGTGAAGTGCGTATCCATGAGATTTATCAATCCATCGATATCATTCGTCAGGCAATTTCGAAGATCCCGGAAGGCGAACTAAGCGTTTCGGTCAAAGGAAACGTAAAAGGAGAGCACTTTGTTCGTATCGAACAGCCGCGAGGGGAAGC
The DNA here is from genome assembly GCA_002394635.1 of Faecalitalea sp. UBA4312. GTDB lineage: Bacteria > Bacillota_I > Bacilli_A > Erysipelotrichales > Erysipelotrichaceae > UBA4312. The sequence continues at coordinate 4,720 of DGUK01000046.1, read as the reverse complement.
GATATATTACGTAAAAGGAACGGGTAAACTTTATCTGGACCGTCTACGTATCAGGACACCGACCTTTGCGAATCTGCCGGCCTTGGTGGAAATGCTGAAAGGTTGCAATTATGCCGATGTTCCGATTTTAATTTTAACAATTGATCCATGTATCAGCTGTACGGAAAGATAGGTGAGAGCATGGGAATTCTAACATTTACCGGCCAGGTATTAAAAAATCTGGTTTCTAAACCAGTTACTACAAGTTATCCGGAAAAGCCTGCCGTGTATCCGGAAAGAAGTCGAGGGCATATAGAGATCGACATCGATGAATGTATTTCCTGCGGGCTTTGTACACGTGGCTGTCCGCCACGTTGTCTGAAAGTCAATAAGGTTGAAGGCACATGGACCATCAACCGCTTTGACTGTATTGCCTGTGGCTATTGTGTACAACGTTGTCCAAAGAAATGCCTGCATATCGTTCCCGGTTATCAGAAGCCGGGTCCTGCGAAACAGGAAACGGTTTATAAGAAATCGCCGGAAGTGATGGCAGCGGAAGCTGCCAAACGAGCTGAAATCGCCAAGAAGGCAGCAGCAGCGAAAAAAGCAAGAGAAGAGGCTTTGGCGAAAAAGAAAGCGGAAGCAGCAAAAAAAGCAGCCGAAGAGAAACAAGAAATTCAATAAGGTGGAGAAAGCTCCACCTTTCTAAATGAAGTGAAAGGAGTGATCGTCATGTGTGTTGCCCTGCCTGGAAAGGTACAAAAGGTGTTCGGTCAAAAGGCCCTTGTGGATTTTAATGGAAATCAAGTTGAAGCAAGAACCGGTCTGGTTGATGTAAAAACAGGAGACTATGTATTGGTACATGCTGGCTGTATCTTACAAAAAATGAACGAAATAGAAGCTGAACAGATGACGGAGCTGTTTTCACAACTGGAGGCTTTTAGATGATGGACAGAACCGATATCATCCGGTACCTGCAATCGTATGACGGCCCGGAGGTTTCCATCATGGAAGTATGTGGCTCACATACAGGAGCTATTTCCAAAAGTGGCATTCCCTCTTTATTGTCGGATAAAATCCATTTGATTTCCGGCCCCGGATGTCCGGTTTGTGTGACGCCGTCTTCTTACGTTGACCGTCTGATTGAGTTATCTATGAGAAAGGATACGTGTGTGGTTACCTTCGGAGACATGCTCCGGATCCCCGGAAGCACAGTCAGTTTGGCCCAGGCAAAAGGACAAGGCGCGCATGTAGAGATGGTATACTCCCCTTTTGATATTTTAAAGCTTGCTGCAAAGGCTCCACAAACGACGTTTGTGTTTGCGGCCGTAGGTTTTGAGACGACGATGCCGGTATATGCGTTATTGATGCAGACCTTGGAGCAGGAATCTGTTTCCAATGTAAAATTGCTGACAGCTTTGAAGACCATGCCGCCGGTCATTGATACATTATGTGCCCAGCAGGCAAAGATCGATGGATTTCTTGCTCCCGGGCATGTAGCGGTCGTAACAGGATATAAAGTATTTGATCCCCTGGCACAAACGTATAAGATTCCTTTTGGAGTTGCCGGATTTCAAGCTAGCCAGATCTTAGTGGCCCTGTATGGAATCCTGCATGCCTATCATCAGCCTAAGGTGATGAATTTTTATCCGGAAGTGGTTACAGAAGCCGGCAACGAAAAGGCACAGGAATTGATTGACCGTTACTTTGAACCGGTGGATGCTGTATGGCGTGGAATGGGGATAATCTGTGGTTCCGGTCGTCAGCTGCGTAATCAATATAGTGCTTTTGATGCCGGAAGTGCTAATTTGAACGAGGATCATAAGATGAATCAGAAGTGTTGCTGCGATAAGGTTTTAACAGGAAAAATGCGGCCTTACCAATGCCCGTTGTATGGAAAGGCATGTACGCCTTTACAGCCGCAAGGGGCTTGTATGGTCAGCGAGGAAGGTAATTGTCATTCCTATTTTATCAATCAGAGAAATGACAGGTGATAGAATGAACAATAGTATTTTGATGATCCATGGCAGTGGTGGACAAGCTACGGACGATTTGATCCAGACAATCTTTACCCGTTCGTTTTCCAATGAAATGGAAGACAGTGCAGTGGTAGCCGGCCATCAAAAGCTGGCCGTATCCACAGACAGCTTTGTGGTTACACCTCTTGTCTTTAAAAATGGGGATATCGGGCGTCTTGCTGTTTGCGGTACTGTCAATGACCTGTTGATGCGAGGAGCTATTCCGAAATATCTGACCTGCGGGTTTATTCTGGAAGAAGGATTGTCCATTGATCTGTTAAAGAAAATAGTGAGCTCCATGGCACAGGCTGCCAAAGAAGCCGGTGTATCCATTGTTGCCGGTGATACTAAAGTGATCGAAGGAAATGGTGGTATGTATATTAATACAGCGGGCATTGGCTTTGTAGATCCAAAGGTAGATATTTCTGCAAAGAAAGCACAGGATGGAGATATCATCCTTGTGTCTGGCAATTTAGGAGACCATCATGCGGCCATCTTAGGGGATCGATTGTCCATTCACAGTGAGATCGAGAGTGATGTGGCTCCTTTGAATACTATGGTTGAGCGTTTACTGGAATCCGATGTAGAGCTTCACAGTATGCGTGATGTAACCAGAGGAGGACTGGCTACAGTTTTAAAAGAACTGGCAGAAAATTCCCAAAAAACTTTCCATATTTATGAAAAAGATATTCCGGTTTCCCGCGCTGTCCAGGATTTTTGCGGCTTATTGGGATTAGATCCATTATATATGGGCAACGAAGGGAAATGTGTCTGTATTGTCGCAAAAAAAGATGCTCAAAAAGCTTTGAGCATTCTTCGTCATAGTCCCTATGGGCAAAACGCATCTATTATTGGATCCGTCGAAACAGACAGACCAGGCCAATTGTTGCTTCATACTGACATTGGTGGGATCCGTCGTCTTTCGGTATTGCAAACTGAAGGCTTGCCTCGGATCTGTTAATCGTCGATTGTCATATGTACCTCTTTTAAACGAACATCCCGTCCTTCCAGGATCCGACCCATGGCACTCTGGCACACAGGGCAAAGATATTGATGGGAACGTTCTGGATGATAGTGTGCATGACACGATAAACATTCGACCTTTGATTTTACAACAATGGTTTTTAACTGCGATCCTTCCAGGATCGTATTTTTAATAGCCTGGGGATAGTATTTATGAAGATACATAGGCAGGACAGATGTCATCTCACCCACTTCTACAACCAGAGATTCGACGCTTTTTGCGTTTTGTGACTGAGCAGTTTCTATTGCCATATTCACAAAACGGATCACATAGCTCATTTCATGCATATAGTTATACTACACCATTTTTCTTGAAACGAGCAGGAAAATTCACTTATACTGAAAGTAGGAGAAACAATATGAAAAAACCTAAAAAAAGAATTATTGTCGGAACAGCCGTGACCTCAATCTTTTTATTGGGTGGTTGTTTCCAGTCTCAGAAAGAAGTGGAGTATCCTGAACCGTACGATCCGCGGGAAGAAAACGTGGAGGAAGTATATGGACCGCCTGTTGATCTGGAACCAGAGGAAAATATGGAGCCGGCTGTTTATGGGCCTCCTGAGGAATGACTATGACTTACGATGAAATCATTGCGTTAAAAAAACAACACTTACAGCAGTTAGCGGATTATCATAAAGAATTATGTCGAAAGCCAAGATTAAAAGAATTTTTTATTGAGATGACCCAACGCTGTAATGAATATTGTGCACATTGCGGCAGTCGCTGCGGGGATGTTATTTCGGAGGATTTACCAAAAGAGGTTATTTTTTCCGTGCTGGAGGAAGTCAAGGAAAACTTTGATCTGCGCGAACTGCTTTTATGTATTACCGGGGGAGAACCTTTATTACGAAAAGACTTTTTTGAAATTATGCAGTATGCCAAAGATCTTGGGTTTCGCTGGGGTATGACATCCAATGGGACTTTGATCGATGATGATGTGGCAAAAAAGTTGGAACAAAGCGGGATGCGATCTGTATCCATCAGTATAGACGGACTGGAAGCCACGCATGATACGTTTCGAGGAGTCAAAGGTGCCTATAAAAAATCCATGCAGGCCATACAGGCGTTGATTCCTCATAACTATATCGTGCAGGTGACTACAGTAGTGACCCATCAAAATATTCACGAATTGGATGCGTTGTTTACGATCTTCAACACGATGGACATAGATTCGTGGCGAGTGATCGGCATTGAACCGATGGGTCGTGCATTGCTGCGAAAAGATCTGTTACTGACACCGGAAGACCAGAAAACGCTCTTTCGCTTTATCATGGATAAAAGAATACAGAATTTACCAGTTACCTATGGGTGCTCCCATTACCTAGGGCTGGATGTTGAACGGGAAGTCCGGGATCATTATTTTATCTGCAGCGCCGGGCTCTATGTGGGCAGTATAGCTAACAACGGAGATATCCTGGCATGTCTGGATATTGAACGGAATAAGAAGACGATTCAGGGAAATATTTATAAAGATCGATTTACTGATGTCTGGAAAGATCGATTTGATATCTACCGGTCCCCTTTGGCTCAACGCAGTAAAATATGCAGACATTGTTCAGCCAAGGAGTTTTGCCGGGGTGGGGCTGCCCACACCTGGGATTATGAAGAGGAAAAACAAAGGCTCTGTTTCAAAGATATTCTGTTCTGAGAAAAGAAACGAACCCCTTGAGATCCATGATACAATCCCACTAAAGTAGACA
>DGUK01000061.1 GCA_002394635.1 Faecalitalea sp. UBA4312 | reverse complement strand
CGATCCAAAACGGTGTTGAGATCTTCGACGCCATTAAAGCCGGGGATACCCAAGTGCTGTCTGTTATGCAGGTATTTTGTCGGCAGCTGTGTTATATGATCTACAATCTGCATGCAGTCATTGATACGGACCAGGTGGTAATCGGTGGTGGCATATCGGATGAACCGTTGTTTCTAAGCTTGTTAAAAGAGGCCATGGACACATACTATGATGATCTGCCAGAGCACATCAGCAAACCGATTATTGCACCGACCTATTTTAAAAGTGAAGCCAATCTGATCGGTGCCTATTGTGCCTATCGGTTGAAATATGAGGGGGCATGTCTATGAAAAAGAATTGGCCTTTACGAATCTTCTTTCTCCTGGTGTTTGCGGCGATGAGCGCGTTTGTGTTTTATACCATTTATTCATTATCGGATGAAGATGGATATACGTCCGGTTATCGGAGCGAGACAGTCACACAACAGCTGCAGCAGCAGGTTACGGAACATTTTGAAACGACAACAGAAGGCATTGAGCTAAAAGAGCGCATCAAATATTTTGTGATCATGCATTCTCCGTATGGCAGTGATTGGAATGCCAATGTACGAAAGCTGGCTCATTTTTCTCTTTATTTTGTACTAGCGGCGATGTGTTATATCACTTTAGCACTATTGGGGGTCGGAAAGATCGGCCGGATCCTTTTGACTTTGATGATCTGTGGCGGTTATGCCTATTTTGATGAAATTCATCAAAGTGGCGTATGGGGCCGGGCAATGTCGGAAACCGATGTCATGATTGATACCTTAGGGGCCTGCTCCTCCATACTCTTGTTCACATTGTTGTCTATGGTCGGCAGCATGATCCGCTGGATCTTTGGAGGGCAGCATGATTAAAGCTGTTTTTTTTGATATTGACGGAACATTGGTGGATTTTGAAACCAGGACATTATCGGATTCAACGAAAAAGGCACTGGATGCTTTACAGGCAAATGGAATCAAACGAATTGTATGCACGGGACGCCCTATCTCGCATCTAAGCTTTTTACCAGATGCTTTTTACCATTATCCGTTTGATGGCTATGTGACATATTCAGGCCAGATTTGTTGTGATGAAAAAAAGAAGATCTTTTATAAAAACACATGGAGAAAAGAAAGCATCCGAAGAGCAGTGAGCTGGATCTTGGAAAAAGATGTTTTGTGTTCCGTTGGATTACTGGATCGAACATTTGATACGAAGGTCAATACATATCGGATCTCCTATTTAACCGAGATGAACAAACTGCATCTATTGCCGAAAGTAGAAGATCCACGGCTACATATGGATGAAGATATTTTTCAGATGAGCCCTTATATTCCTGCCAGTCAGGACCAGGCGTTTCTGGATTATGTCGGTCATGTAAAAGGAGCTCGCTGGGGAGGACGGTTTATGGATGTATTTCCGGATACCGGTGGAAAAGCTAACGGCATGGATCAAATGCTGGCTTATTTTGGATTGTCGCTGGAACAGACAATGGCCTTTGGCGATGGTGGCAATGACATTGAGATGCTGGAGCATGCCCACATCGGAATTGCGATGGGCAATGCGGATCCGCAGGTAAAAAGTCATGCCGACATGGTGACAGATTCTATCCATGAGGATGGTATATATAAAGCTTTAAAGCATTTTGAAATCATATAAATAGCGGAACCTGTAAGATTGCAGGTTCCGCTATTTAGTAGTTATCCGGCGTTCCAGCCTCCATCGACGATCAAGGTTTCACCGTTGATATACGTTGCTTCATCGCTGGCTAAAAATAAGGCTGCATAAGCAATTTCCTTAGGATTTCCGGGAGCCGGGGCAGTAGCCAGGACATTTTTAACACGTCCATATCCATTCATATTCGGCATTCCCATACTGTTGCTGATTTCTGTTTCGAATCCACCAGGGGCAATCGCATTGCACCGAATTCCATTAGGCGCATACATATAGCCAGTATTCTTTGTCATAGACAATACAGCGGCTTTGGAAGCGCAGTAGATGGCGCCGGCGGCTGTTCTTAAACCACCTAAAGATGCTACATTGATAATGCATCCACCGGTTTGGCGAGCTAAGAATGTCTGTACAGCTTTACGCATCGCACACATAGGCCCATAGACATTGACTTTAAAGACATGCTCGTATTTTTCGTCCGTAATATCTCCGATCGGGCTCATATCATCCATGACCCCGGCATTATTCACCAATACATCAAATTTACCGAATTGTTTGATTGCTTCTTCGATCATAGCTTCATTGGTTTCTCTGGCGGATATATCCCCCGGATAAGCAATTACTGTACCTTCGGCATCTTTTAATGATTCGGCTAACGCTTTCAATCTTTCTTTTCTTCTTGCTACCGCAATGACATTGGCTCCTTCTTCAACGAAGAGTTTAACAATCTCGTTTCCCATACCGCTGGAAGCACCTGTCACAACAACTGATTTTCCTGTAAGTCTTCCCATTAAGTTAACCTCCTGTTAATTACTTAACTATATTTTAATATAGAATGGAAACCAATGTAAATAAATATTTTATAGTTCCATTTGCATAGTTATTTATTTTATGTTAATATATTTAGGCACTTAGGGGTATAGTTCAATGGTAGAACAGCGGTCTCCAAAACCGTTGATGTGGGTTCAACTCCTGCTACCCCTGCCATGTAAAAAGTAAGCCTGATCAAGGCTTTTTTTTTGAAAAAAATTCAATCATAAACATGTTATGATAGAGAAAATATAGGTTAATATCATACATAAAGATACAAGCACTACTGATGGACAGGCCGACAAATATTGTATACACTTTGACCGAATATAATCTTGTATCAATGGTAAGGAGACCGCTTATGTTATGGAATGCGAAAAATGGAAAAGTGGATCTGGAAACGACGACGATGAGCTATGTTTGTTTCGGGCATGGGAAAAAGCATTTGATCCTCTTACCGGGATTATCTGATGGATTGATGACAGTAGATGGCAAAGCGTTGTTGCTGGCCAAGCCGTACACACTTTTTTTTGATCAATATACGGTTTTTATGTTCAGCCGAAAAGAACCGATGCCAGATGGGTATACGATTCGGGATATGGCCAGTGATCAGGCTAAAGTGTTGAAAAAAATGGGCTTAAACAAAGTATATGTACTGGGTGTTTCCCAGGGTGGGATGATAGCTCAATATTTGGCTGCAGATCATCCAGAGCTGGTTAAGTCCATGGTGCTGGCAGTTACAGCTCCATCGTGCAATGACATCATCCGAAAAAACATCACGCATTGGATTTCCCTGGCTGAAGCCTCCGATCATAAAAGCCTGATGATCGATAACGCCACAAAAAGCTTGTCGCCTGTTTATCTGAAGAAATATCAAAAGCTGTATCCTGTCATTGGCTGGATTGGAAAACCGAAAAGTTATGACCGCTTTATTAAAAACGCAAAGGCCATCCTGCACTTTGATGCCATCGAAGAGATTCAAAACATTTCTTGTCCGGTACTTATTATTGGTGGACACGATGACCAGATCGTCGGGATCGAAGCTTCGTATGAAATAGAAAAACAAATCAAAAACAGCCGGCTGTATATCTATCAAGGATTAGGGCACGGGGCTTATGAAGAAGCACCTGATTTTAATAAAAAAGTGTTTCATTTTTTTGAAAAGTGCGATATGTAAAGCATTCGCAACCATCAGTTGACAAATTGACAGGCTGTGTTGGTAGTATGTAACCGGTGAAAATGATACATTTCAACTGTCAAAAGAAAGTTCAAAATGAATGGAGGAGCTATGATGATACTTGCAGATAAGATTTCATTATTACGAAAGAAAAATGGATGGTCGCAGGAGGAACTGGCTGAAAAGTTAGGCGTCAGCAGGCAGTCGATCTCAAAGTGGGAAGGGGCCCAGTCAACACCCGATCTCAACAAAGTATTAAAGCTTTCTGAGATCTTTGGTGTCAGTACGGATGTTTTATTAAGAGATGAACAAGATCTGGAAACGGTTCCGGAAAACATGCAATCCGAAGCGCCTGTGGAGCAGCTATACAATGTAACAATGGAACAGGCTAATCAGTTTCTTTCGCTAAAGACGCGTTCATCCGGTCGGATCGCCCTTGGAGTCATGTTATGTATATTGTCTCCGATTCCTTTGATTCTATGCAGCGTTGCTCAGGAAGTCGGTAGGATCCAGCTTACGGAAAACCAAGCAGCAGGAATCGGTATTCTAGTATTGATGTTGATGGTCGGTGCCGCGGTGGCGATATTTATCCATTATGGAATGAAAACCGGCCCGTTTGAATATATGGAAAAAGAACCATTGGAAACCGAATATGGGGTAGATGGCATGGTCAGAGAACGTAAGGAACGCTACAATGACACATATATGCGATATATGGTGATTGGTATAGTATTATGTGTGCTATCATGTATTCCGCTCTTTATAGCCATGATCATCGACGACAATGATTTTAATATGGCTCTTGGTGTCAGTATACTGTTGGTGATGGTTGCCCTTGGTGTCCTGATGATCATACGTGTGAATATTGTAATGAATGCGATGAAGATGTTATTGGAGGAAGGGGACTATTCACGGGCAAACAAACAGGAGAATAAACGAAATGGACTCATTACCGAAGTATATTGGATGAGTGTTACGGCTTTCTATCTGTTGGTCAGCTTTTTGACAAAACGCTGGGATATGACATGGCTGGTTTGGCCGATTGCCGGTATCTGTTACGGTATATTGATTGCGATATTAAAAATGATGCATTCCAAAGAATAGTGAAAAGGTCAGCAAAAGCTGGCCTTTTATCAATAAGGGGGATTACCTCTTTTGAATTCTAAAAATAACGGAGCTTTCAAACGGAAGTCGTATCCGATGTGTTATCATAACAACGGGTGATCAACATGACGGAAAAAGAAAAAATGCTGGCCCATGTACTGTATGATGCCAACTATGATAAACAGTTAATAGAAGAACGAACGGCATGCAAACTTCTTTGCCAGACCTATAACCAGCTTCCTGTGGACGATTTTGAACAACGCTCCAAAGTCATTCATCAGATTTTAGGCAAATGTGGACAATCGGTAAATATTGAACCGGGTTTCTGGTGTGATTACGGCTGGAATATCGAAGTAGGGGAATGTTTTTATGCCAATCATGGATTGGTTATACTGGATGAAGGAAGGGTCACCTTCGGGAATCATGTTTTTATTGGGCCTTCCTGTGGCTTTTATACGGCCAGGCATCCTATGGATGTTCAACGAAGAGATAAGGGCCTGGAATATGCGTTGGATATTACTGTAGAAGATCATGTCTGGATTGGTGCCGGTGTTCATGTTTTGGCTGGTGTGACCATTGGAGAAGGAAGTATCATTGGAGCCGGCAGTGTTGTGACAAAAGATATACCGGCATATTGCGTGGCAGCTGGCAATCCTTGCCGTGTGATCCGCCAGATCCAGCCCTTTCTCAAGACCCGGCGGCTGCTCCTTCGACCGTGGGAGGATAATGATGCCTACAGCTTATTTACCTATGCGAAAGATCCGTCCGTCGGCCCGATAGCAGGATGGCCGCCGCACCAGAACTTAGATGAAAGTAAAGAAATCATCCGGACGGTATTTCATAAAGAGGAAACCTATGCCATTTGTCTGAAAGAGGAAAACATCCCCATTGGGGCAATCGATCTCAAAATGTTCGGAAACAGCGATCTGGCACAGAACGAAAAAGAATGTGAACTGGGGTACTGGCTGGGAAAACCATATTGGGGACAAGGTTTGGTACCGGAAGCAGCCATGGAATTGTTACGTCATGCCTTTATAGATCTAGGAATGGAAAAAGTATGGTGTGGATACTATGATGGAAATATAAAATCGAAACGGGTCCAGGAAAAATGTGGCTTTATCTATCAATGGACCTCTTATGATGTTGAAGTACCTCTTATGCATGAAACAAGAACAGGTCATGTCAGCAGGTTGACTCGAAAGGAATGGTTTCAAAAAGGAAATATTGACCGATGAGCAAACACATTGGCGTTTTTTAAAAAAATCGTTTATACTGTCTAACGACAGGATTGATAAGCTATGAATTATACAAAACATACAATAAATGAATTACTTGTTGGCCTTTTTAACTATATCACCTATATTGAAGAAAGAAATTTGAAGGATAAGAATGTTTCATTAAAGCTTTCGGAAGTGCATTTGCTGGAAAATATCGAGAAAGCCAGCGACAATACGATGTCTTATATAGCCAAGCGCTGTATGGTAACCCAGGGAACGTTGACAACCAATGTAAAACGCCTGGTAGCCAAGGGATATGTAGAACGTTATAAGGATGAAAAAGATGGTCGGATCGTTCGCCTGCGGATCACGGATCAGGCCAAGGACGTTTTAAAGATCCATGATGAATTCCATGAAACGTTGATTGATAAAACGGTGGCGGATCTAAAACTGGATCAAGACAAAGTATTGATCGATTCACTGGCGAATTTGATGGAATACTTTTCGGAAGAATACGCAATAGAGAAGAATATTTAACAGAGTACCCGATTTGGGTACTTTTTTGTTTGTTTTGGGCCTAGATTGTCAGATAGGGCCATTTCATTTGATTATCAAAGTATATATAATACAGTTAATGCTTTGATATTCAAAGCAAATAAAGGAGGATTCTACAATGTTTGAAACGATTAAAAAAGTATTGGTAAGTTCATTAAATCTGGAAGCGGATCATATTCAGCCGGATTCAAGGTTAAACGAGGATCTGGATATTGATTCATTGGCCGCTGTTGAACTGGCCATGGAATTGGAAAACGAATTTGGAATTCAAATTGAAGATGAGGAACTGGTGAAACTGAAAACGGTCCAGGATATTGTGGACTTAATGAATCAGAAACAATAGGGCTTAGTATGAAGGATACAAAAACAATCAACGAAATTATAAGAATATTTGATTCCAGCCAGGTAAAGACCATGGATCTGGAATATGATGGTTTAAAGATCCGACTCGAAAAAGATAAGAATACATCTATTAAACAAATATATACAGAAGAACAACAAACGGAACAGGAAGATCCTGTCCTTAAAGCCCCTCTGGCAGGGGTATTTCATTTTTCCCAGGAACAGACTTCCTATGCAAAAGGAGAGGTCGTATATCATATTGAGTCTATGAAAACAATGAATGAAGTACGTGCTCCTTTTGATCTTGTCATCAAGGAGTTTCTTGTGGAAGAAGGGGGATTGGTGGAATTCAATCAACCGCTGATCCGTTATGAGGCTATTGTATGATCCGAAAGCTTTGTATCGCCAACCGTGGAGAAATTGCGATGCGCATCATACGCACGTGTAAAGAAATGGGTATTGAAACGGTAATCGTATATTCGGAAGCTGACCGGGACTCTATGCCGGTACAATCGGCCAATGAATCGATATGTATCGGTGAAGCAACACCGGGTTCAAGTTATCTGAATGCCAATGCGATCATTCAGGTGGCTGTATCCACAGGATGCGATGCCATTCATCCCGGCTATGGATTTTTGTCCGAAAATGCACATTTTGCACGCCTGGTCCAGGCCTGCGGATTAAAGTTTGTGGGACCTAGTCCGTCGGTGATCGAGCAGATGGGGGATAAGAACAAGGCCCGCCAAATGATCGAGCATCTGGAAATCCCTATCATCGCAGGCAGTCAGGATGTGATCAGTGATGTTCGTACTGGTATGCAGATTGCTCAAGAACTGACATATCCGGTCGTTATAAAAGCCAGCCAGGGCGGTGGTGGAAAAGGCATGCGCATCGTTTGGAAGGAGGAAGAGTTTCAGGATTCTTTCGAGCAGGCACAGAAGGAAAGTGAAAACTATTTTAACAGTAAAGAGCTGTATATCGAAAAGTTTTTAGAACATCCGAAACACGTCGAAGTACAACTGGCATGTGACCGTTTTGGTCATGTGGTTCATTTATATGACCGGGATTGTTCCATCCAGGTCCACAGGCAAAAACAAATCGAGGAAGCCCCTTGTTACAAATTATCGGAAGAGGTTAGACAACGTATTTGTCAAGATGCGGTGAAGATCTGTCAGGCTGTACATTATGATTCTGTGGGCACGGTGGAGTTTCTGATCGATAAAAACGGAAATGCTTATTTCATGGAGATGAATACACGGATCCAGGTGGAGCATCCTGTTACAGAAATGATCACTGGTCTGGATCTGATCCGCCTGCAGCTGGAAATAGCCGATGACAAGCCATTGTCTTTGGAACAAAAGGATGTTGTACAATCCGGACATGCGATCGAGTGTCGGATCAATGCACAAGATGTCTATCAGGATTTCGTACCTTCTTTCGGTACAATTTCCTTTTTGAATTTTCCCGGTGGACGGGGCATCCGTGTAGACAGTGCGGTGTATAGTGGTGACACAATTTCGCCATATTATGATTCTTTGGTCTGTAAATTGATTGCGTACGGCCAAACGCGTCAAGAGTGTATTCAAATCATGAAAAGAGCATTGGAGGAATGTTTTATGGAAGGAATACAAACCAATGAGATGTTTCATTATATGGTTTTGAATGATCGGACGTTTCTTGATGCTAGCTACGATACGGCCTATGCAGGACAGATCATGAAGGAGCTGAATGGAAATGAACCTATTTAAGCGAAGACAAGAACAGTTGAACATTTTTCATAAATACAGAAAACAACAAAAACCGTCTGTAGAGATTCCGGATCGTTCGTTTGTGACATGCGAACAATGCCATTCGACGTTTGTGAAACAGGACATTGAAAGGAATGATAATGTCTGTCCGGTCTGCGGGCATCATTTTACCATGCATGTCCGACAGCGGATCGAACATTTATGTGATGCCGGCAGCTTTAAAGAAATAGATAAAAACTGGATCACAAAAAACGTGGAGTTTCCGGATTATGATCAAAAGCTTAATCGGGCAAAAAACAAGAGCGGATTGAAGGAAGCTGTTGTGTGCGGATTGGCTCGGATCGAATCGATTCCTTGTGCAATCGGAATCATGGATTCCGCATTTATGATGGGAAGCATGGGAACCGTGGTCGGAGAAAAGATTACCCGGCTGATCGAATTGGCCGATCGGAAGAAACTGCCCTTGATCCTGTGCTGTACAAGCGGAGGAGCTCGTATGCAGGAGGGGATCCGGTCATTAGTCCAGATGGCAAAAACGAGCGCTGCTTTAAAACAGTTTAACAATCATGGAGGATTATACATTTCCTTGTTGACCAATCCGACCACTGGAGGGGTCAGTGCCAGTTTTGCGATGCTGGCCGACATTATTTTATCGGAACCGGATTGTTTGATTGGATTTGCGGGACGACGGGTGATTGAGAATACCACCCATGAACAATTGCCGGATTCATTTCAAAAGGCAGAGTTCATGTTGGAAAAGGGATTTATTGACGCCATTGTGGCTCGTCGCGACTGTAAACGTCAAATAGCCAATTTATTGAGAATACATGGAGCGTAAAAGGGATGAGTAAACCATACAATATAATGGATGCCTGGCAAAAAGTGCAGCTGGCACGAGATTCTGACCGGCCTAAAGCACAGGATTATATCCATTTCTTATTTAATGACTTTATCGAGTTACATGGGGATCGGAAATATGGCGATGACCCGGCTGTAATCGGGGGGATCGGATTTATCGAAAGCATGCCGGTGACGATCATTGCCCAATCTAAAGGTTCGACGTTAGAAGAAAACATCGAAAAAAAATTCGGGATGGTATCTCCGGAAGGTTATCGGAAGGCACTGCGTCTGGCCAGACAGGCAGAGAAGTTTCATCGTCCCATCGTAACTTTTATTGACACCCCGGGGGCATATCCCGGAAAGGGAGCGGAAGAACGTGGGCAAGCAGAGGCGATTGCGCAATGTCTGTATCAGTTTTCTGATTTACGAACCCCGATCATAGGGATTGTATTATCGGAAGGAGGCAGTGGAGGTGCACTAGCTTTTAGCGTGGCCGATCATCTGATTATGTTAGAACACGCCATCTATTCGATTCTGTCTCCGGAAGGCTTTGCCAGCATTCTTTGGAAAGATGAAAGTCTGGCACAAAAGGCCAGTGAGATCATGGGCTTGACTAGTGAAGATCTGAAAGTGGAAGGCTTTGTGGATACGATCATCCCGGAGCCGGAAAAGGGGGCACAGGCAGATTTTTATAAGGTGGCCAATGATTTGCGACGTCATCTGGTGGATACACTTATGAGCTTGAAGAAAAAGCGGATCGCTGCTTTATTGGAGCAGCGGTATAAAAAGATACGCGAACTGGGAGTGCCGCTATGAGCGGGATCCGTATTTTAGGATGTGGGCATTCCACATCGGGTCACAAGGTAACCAACGAGGATCTTTCCAAGTTTGTGGATACGACGGATGAATGGATCCGCACACGCACGGGCATTCGGGCTCGTTCGGTTTCAATGGATAAAAATACCAGTGAACTGGCTTTAGAAGCATCAAAAATGGCATTACATCAAGCTGATATTGAAAAGGATAAGATTTCCTTAGTGATCATCGCAACGGCCACTGCTGATCAGATCACGCCTTCGTGCAGTTGTATGGTGGCACAACAATTAGATCTTTCCGGGGACGTGCTTGTCCTGGATGTCAACGGAGCTTGTTCCGGTTTTCTGTATGCGTTACAGATTGCCGATAAGATGCTGCAGGAAAAAGAAGTTGGCCTGGTTATCGGAGCAGAAGTTCTCAGTAAGATCGTAAATTGGTCCGATCGGACAACGTGTGTATTGTTCGGAGATGGAGCTGGCGCCTGCCTGGTCCAAAAAGAAGAAGGACGTTCAATGGCCGGATTGGCTAGCTATTATCCTGATACTAAGAAGGCTTTGTATGCACAGTCCGTTCCTTTGATGACCGAAGACGGGATCACGGATTATCATGTAGGTCCTTTGCATATGACCGGCAGTGAAGTATTTCGCTTTGCGGTAAAAACCATGACGAAGGCTGTGAAAGATCTGATGGAACAGCAGAACTTAAGTCTGGAACAGATCGACTGGCTGATACCACATCAGGCGAATGAACGGATCATTGACCGTGTGGCCAAAAATTTGGGCTTGGAACAAGAAAAGATCTATAAAAACTTACAAAACTACGGGAATACGTCGGCTGCCAGCATTCCGATTGCGTTATCCGAGGCATGCCAACAAGGGCTGATTCGTACAGATATGAATATTGTGATGGTAGCCTTTGGGGCCGGCTTTACTTGTGGGGCTGTATTTATGAAATGGTAGGATGGAAAAGTATGATACACGATTTATTACATATAAAATATCCCATTATACAGGGAGCGATGGCTAATATTACAGATGGCAATTTTGCGGCTGTTCTCAGTAACTGCGGGGCTTTGGGAACCATTGCGACAGGAGGAATGGATGTTAAAACGGCACGAAAAGAAATTGAAGAATGCCGCAGAAAAACCCATAATCCATTTGCGGTCAATATTATGGTGACCCATCCACAGGCGGCCCAACTTGTTGATCTGGTCATAGAACTAAAGGTTCCAGTGGTTGTACTAGGTGCGGGGAATCCAGGCGTATATATGTCTGAACTGGCTCGCTGTGAGTGTATGGTGATCCCCATTGTATCCAGTGTGGCCCTAGCCCGGCGAATGGAAAGAGCGGGAGCCGATGCTCTGATCTGTGAAGGCATGGAAGCAGGGGGACATATCGGCCAAAGTACAACGATGGCTCTATTGCCGCAGGTAGTGGATGCCGTCTCCATTCCGGTCGTGGCTGCCGGTGGTATTGCGGATGGTCGGGGCATGAATGCAGCTTTCGCACTGGGAGCCCAGGGTGTACAGATTGGTACCCGGTTGTTGACTGCACAAGAATGCCCGATCCACGACAAATACAAACAAGCTGTTTTACGAGCTTCGGATACAGCGACGGTCGTCACGGGTCAAAACATCGGCAGCCCGGTCCGGATCTTAAAAAATGAAATGAGCCGGCAATATATTGCGTTGGAAAAAAAAGGTAGTTCGTTTGAAGAACTGGAAAAGCTGACCTTGGGGTCTTTGCGGGCTGCGGTCCATGCAGGGGACATCAAATATGGTTCTGTCATGATGGGACAGATCGCCGGCTTATGTAAAAAAATCGAGCCGGCCCAGTCCATACTTGATTCAATCATGAAAGATAGTGAAAGACAGTTTGATCAACTCAAAGAAAAAATGGAGAATCTGCCATGTTAAAACCAGTATGCCTGCGTCATAAACAATTGAAAGTTCCCATTATCCAAGGGGGAATGGGTGTAGGTATTTCCTTGGGCAACCTAGCTGGCCATGTCATGAAAGACGGCGGAATGGGGGTCATCAGTGCAGCGCATCCCGGTTATGCCGATCCGGATTTTTATCAGGATCCAATTGGTTGTAATCGAAAAGCCTTGGCCATTGAGGCGGATAAGGCACGCCAAATCGGCAAAGAAGGACTCTTAGGTGTCAATATTATGGTGGCTGCCCGTAATTATGAAGAATATGTTCGCACCAGTGTGCAATGTGGCTATGATGCGATCATCAGTGGTGCCGGTCTGCCTTTATCTCTGCCAGCGTATGTACCGGAAGGGACCAGTTTGATAGCGCCGATCATTTCCAGTGCCAAAGCTGGTAACATCTTATTGAAAATGTGGGATCGACGGTATAAGAGAATGCCGGATTTTATCGTTATTGAAGGTGCCGAGGCCGGGGGTCATCTGGGTTTTAAAAAGGATGAGCTTCTTAGCTATACCTACAAGGCTGTCAAAGATATTGTAATTGAGGTAAGGGAAATGCTGGCATGGTTTGAAAAAAAATATCGCATGCATATCCCTGTCTTTGCAGCTGGGGGCATCTTTAACCACCACGATATTACCGAGGTTATGGCTTGCGGTGCAGCCGGTGTGCAGATTGGGTCACGGTTTATTGCGACGTATGAATGTGATGCTCATCCGGCTTTTAAGGATGCCATTCTTAAAGCCGGTCCTAACGATGTGGCTATTATCGACAGTCCGGCCGGGCTACCGGGAAGAGCTATAAAAAATGAATGGCTGGATCATAAAAAAAATCCTGTGACCCGCTGTATCCGATGCTTGAAATCCTGTGATCCGAAGACAACACCATACTGTATTACGCAGGCTTTGATTGAAGCAGTAAAGGGCAACATCAGTCAGGGACTGGTCTTTGCCGGAAAAAATGTTGGACGGATCCGTCAAATGATGAGCGTTCACGAATTGATGGAAGAACTAACGAAAGGAATACAAGAATGAAAGTTGGTTTTTTGTTTGCGGGACAAGGTTCCCAATATGTTGGTATGGGCCAGGATTTTTATCAGAAGATGAAGCTGGCACGTCATGTATATAATTCCATACATTTGGATTTTGATTTAAAACGGGTCTGTTTTCAGGGACCTGAAGAGGCTTTGAATGATACCGCGTACACACAATGTGCCATTCTGGCTACTTCATTAGCAATTGCTGCCTGTGTGTCAGATCTGGGGATCCAACCGGATTATGTGGCTGGATTGAGCCTGGGAGAATATTCAGCTTTGACTTATGCCGGAGCTTTATCTTTGGATGACAGTTTAACGGTTGTCCGGCAAAGAGGTCTGATCATGGCTGAAGCCCTGAAAGGAAAAAACAGCCGAATGATGGCCGTATTGGACAAGGATATCGAAACCATCCAGGCGGTTTGTGATTCTGTTAGCCAGGGGGAAGATTTTTGTGTGATTGCCAACTATAACAGTCCGAATCAGGTGGTTTTATCAGCTACCCAGCCGGCCTTGGAAAAAGCTCGGGAACTGCTGAAAAAACACGGGATCCGACGTATGATCCCATTATCGGTTGCCGGTGCATTTCATTCACCGTTGATGATACCGGCCAGTGAAAAACTGGCGGATGTATTGAAGGATGTACCACTTCAACCATGCCGGATCCCGGTCATCTTTAATGTCACAGGTCAAATCGAAACAACGGAGATCAAAGAATTGTTGATTCGCCAGATCAAAAGCAGTGTCCGTTTTGCTCAGTCGATCCAAACGATGTTAGACAAGGGTGTCGATACGTTCATTGAGATCGGACCTGGGCATGCCTTAAGCAAATTTGTCAAAGCAACAGATAAAAATGTCAAGATCTTCAGCATCAATACCTTTGAAGACTTTTTGGCATTAAAAAAGGAGTGGAAACATGAATAAGGTTGTGCTCGTCACCGGTGGAAGCCGAGGGATCGGAAAGGCTATTGGTCTGTATTTTGCCCACCATGGCTATGATGTTGTCATCAACTATCAAGGCAACGAACAGGCGGCTCAAACTGCATGCCAGCAAATCAGATCTCTTCAACCGAATTCTATGATGATAAAAGGGGATGTATCCAATGCCCAAGACGTCAAAGAAATGTTTGATACGATCATGGATCGATATGGACGGCTGGATGTATTGGTCAATAATGCCGGTATTACGCGTGACGGTTTGTTTCTGCGTATGAAGGAAAAAGACTTTACCGATGTGATCGACATTAATTTAAAAGGGACGTTTTTATGTTGTCAGCAGGCTAGTCGTATCATGCTGCGACAAAAAAGCGGGAGCATAGTTAATCTGTCCAGTGTAGCCGGAATCTCTGGAAATGCCGGTCAGACCAACTATGCCAGCAGCAAAGCCGGTGTCATCGGTCTGACCAAATCATTGGCCAGAGAACTTGCTTCAAGGCATATTTGTGTCAATGCGGTTGCCCCGGGATTTATCACCACCGATATGACCCTGGCTCTCAGCGACAGTGTTAGGAATGCGATGATTGCTCAAATTCCATGGAAACAGGCAGGAAAACCACAAGATGTAGCTCAAGCTGTCTACTTTTTAGCGAACAGTCAATATATTACCGGCCACGTACTCCATGTGGACGGTGGTATGTGCATGTAGGAGGATGTATGAGACGAGTTTTGATTACCGGAATGGGATTGGTCAGTCCAATCGGAAATACGATCGAAGATGCCTGGCAATCCATTGAACAAGGTCGCTCGGGCATAAGGACGATCGATCATTTTGATACGGAAGCATATAAAGTGAAACTGGCTGCTCAGGTCAAAGATCTGGACATACATCCTTTTACTCCGCGAGATTTTCGCTTTAATGACCGCTTTGTGCAGTTTGCCCGGATTGCCAGCCATCAGGCATGGCAGGATAGCGGATTGTCTAGCAATCGAATGGATATGGACCGTGTCGGTGTGATGATTGGCTCCGGTATCGGAGGGATCGAAACCATCGAAAAATGTGAAAATGCTCTGAAGGATAGAGGCCCATCCAGAGTGTCTCCCTATTTTATTCCAATGAGCCTGATCAATTTGGCTGCGGGTTCTGTAGCCATTGATCTGCAGGCCCAGGGCAACTGTCAGTCGATTGTGACTGCCTGTGCCTCAGGAACCAACGCTATTGGAGAAGCCTTTCATCGCATCAGCCAGGGCTTAGAAGACTGTATCGTAGCCGGAGGCAGCGAAGCCTCTATAACACCGTTATCCGTGGCTGGCTTTCAATCCATGCGCGCACTGCATACCGGTACGGATCCAAACCGGGCTTCGATCCCTTTTGACAAGGAACGAAGCGGGTTTGTGATGGGGGAAGGAGCCGGAATTCTGATACTGGAGGAGTATAAGCATGCGATTAGCAGAAACGCAAAGATCTATGGGGAGATCATCGGCTATGGATCAACCTGCGATGCCCATCATATTACAGCGCCTTTGGAAGATGGTGCCGGGGCAGCCAAAGCGATGAAACAGGCTGTAAAGGAAGCAAAGATCTCGTTGGAACAAATGGATTATATCAATGCACACGGAACCAGCACGTCCTTAAATGACCGCATGGAAATTTTAGCCATTCGCTCTGTATTCGGCTCTGTCAGTACCAGTATTCCGATTTCCAGTACGAAATCATATACCGGTCATTGTCTGGGGGCCAGCGGCGCGGTTGAATCGGTGCTGTGTCTCTTGTCCATGCACCACAATACGATTCCGATGACCTTGAATTTACAAAACAAAGACGAAGAATGTAATCTGGATGTGGTCATGACCGAGCATCGTAAAAAAGATCTGGATGTGGTCATGAACAATTCCTTCGGTTTTGGAGGACACAACGCTTCTTTGATCTTTAAGAAATGGAAGGGGGAGGATCTATGATTTATAATACCAATGAAATACAGGCAATCATTCCCCATCGTTTTCCATTTCTGTATGTGGATGGAATCGAAGAAATCGACCAGGAAAAAAAGACCATCAAAGGCATTAAGAATGTATCGGTGAACGAATACCCGTTTTTAGGCCATTTTCCCCAAAAACACGTGTTTCCCGGTGTTTTGATTGTGGAAGCTCTGGCACAGACCGGCTGTGTTTTACTGATGACCGAGCCCCAAAACAAAGGAAAGATCGGTTATTTGGCCGGCATCAACCATATGCGTTTTTACCGTCCGGTGATTCCAGGAGACCAACTGGAACTCTATGTAGAGATGACCCGTCAACGGATGTCGATCTATTTTGCGAAAGTGGAAGCTACCGTGAAAGGAAAACGTGTGTGTCAGGGCGAAATCATGTGTGCTTTGGGAGAGGATACATGATCGTGGGCATTGGCTGTGACATTGTGCAGATCGATCGGTTTAAAGAGCGGCAGAATCAATGGAAAGAACGGATCCTGACCCAAAGAGAACAAGTGCTTTATAGCTCTTTTCAACAAAGCCGGCAGCGAACATTTCTGGCCGGACGCTTTGCGGCCAAGGAAGCGTTGATCAAAGCGCTGGATATTCCTGTATCTATGAAATCTTTGGAGATCCTGCCGGATTCCAAAGGAAAGCCGGCAATCCATATAGGGGGTTACGAGATCCATCTGAGCATTTCCCATGAGAAAGAATATGCGATTGGCTATGCCCTTGTAGAAAGAGAGTATGAATGAACTGGATACGAATCGGAAGATGTCTGCCTTTATTGCCACAAGCCTGGGGATCTTCTTTCGTTTATTCAAAACGAAAGACCAATCAAGCATATAAACGCTGCCGACAATGGGCCCAAAAGGTGTTAAAGCGGATTGGTATGACCTTCACTGTCTGGGGACGATCGAATATTCCTGAAAAAGGGTGTTTGTTGGTATCAAATCATCAAGGAACGCTTGATCCGGTGCTTGTGATGGCTTCATGCAATCAACCGGTATACTTCATAGCCAAGGAAGGGGCTGGTAAGCTGCCGGTCATCGGACGCTGGGCAAGGAATATCGAAACGATCCTGTTTGACAGAGACACCAAGGAAGGGAATATTTATATGTTGAGAGAAGCGCTTCGTCGTTTAAAAAAAGGACAGATCGTATTGATCTTTCCAGAAGGAACACGCTCCAAACAAGATGCGATGAATCCATTCAAGCCAAAATCATTGCAGCTGGCCTATATGGCAAAGGTGCCCATTGTACCTATCACATTAAATCATTCCTATTGTATCGATACAAAGTATAAAGGAAAGGATCTTTCCATCACCTATCATAATCCAATATCATATGAAGAATACAAAGAATTGACAGAAGCTCAATTGTCCGTTTTAGTTCATCAGATCATCGAAGATGGTATTCTTTACGAATAGAGACCAGCCTTTAAACTGGTCTTTTATTTTTGACAAAAAGCTGCTATAAATGTTGACAAGTCAACAAATGTATGATAATTTCAAGAAGTTGACAAAACAACATTTTTGTTGGAATCAACACAAAGGAGATGCTACAATATGAATAATGAAAAAAATATACAGGTCATTATAGATTCAAGTACGGATATAGCACCCCGGTTGGAAAACCGTGTGCATATTGTCCCGTTGACTTTGTCTTTTAACGGAAAGGAATACCTGGATGGAATCGATATGAGCCG
This sequence comes from Faecalitalea sp. UBA4312, assembly GCA_002394635.1. Lineage (GTDB taxonomy): Bacteria > Bacillota_I > Bacilli_A > Erysipelotrichales > Erysipelotrichaceae > UBA4312. The sequence continues at coordinate 14,756 of DGUK01000061.1, read as the reverse complement.
GATGGAGTTTTATGAAAAATTGGAAAATGAAGATGTAATGCCGAAAACCAGCCAGGTGACGCCGGCTGCCTTTGACAAGGTCTTTGCCAAGATTCATGAAAAAGGACAAGAAGCCATTGTGATCACGGTATCTTCGGGATTGTCCGGTACATGGCAAAGTGCTTCTTTAGCTGCCCAGGCATATCCCGAGATCCGTGTCGTAGACAGCTGTAATGTGGCCATAGGAGCCGGTATATTGACAGAGTATGCGATCCAATGCATCGATCAAGGCATGAATTTACGGGAACTGGAAGCTGTGCTGATCAAGATGCGCAGCAAAGTTCGTTTGATTGCCAAGCTGGATACTCTGGAATACCTGAAACGAGGTGGAAGAATTTCCAAGACAACGGCCTTAGCCGGCGGCATGATGCATATTAAACCGGTGATTACCATTGAAGAGGGACAAATACGCATATTGGGAAAAGCCCGTGGTGCCAAAAAAGCCAACAACTATTTGACCCAGCAGGTGCAGGAATATGGAGCGGATACCAGTCTGCCTGTATTATTAGGCTATACCGGAACATCGGATACTTTGTTGAAGAATTATATACAGGATAGTCGCTCTTTATGGGAATCGCAGTTAGATGATCTGGAATGTACGCAGATCTGTACGGTTGTGGGAACCCATGCCGGGCCAGGAGCTGTCGGTGTTGCCTTTTTTTCAAAATAAATAAAACGTTAGAAGGGATGAAAAGATGGAACGGTTTGAACACTTTACTTTGTCAGTTTTCAGCATTACTCGATATTGGAACAAAATTGCCACGGAAGAAATGAAGCCTTATGGGTTACGTGGCGCTTATGCTCTCTACTTGATGATGCTCTCAGAGCATGAGATGACGGCATCTCAGCTGGCAGAAACGACACAAAGAGATAAAGCAGATGTATCTCGTGCCATCGCCGCTTTTCAGAAAAAAGGTATTGTGGAACCCTACGGGACCAATCGATACCGCGTTCCGATCCGTTTGACCGACAAAGGAAGGATTCTTGTCAAACAGATCCAGAAAAAAGCCAACGACGCTTTAAAAAGTGCAGGACAAGGCTTATCCGAAGAAATGCGCCAGAACATGTATACCTCTTTGGATACGATAGCTGATAACCTGAAGGAAATGTACCGAAAAGAATAACTATACAGCGTATAACTGTATAGTTTTTTATATTTGACATGAATTATGTCAGATTCAATGATATATGATACGTAACAGGAGGGATCCATATGACACTTTATGAAATCATGTATGCGTTAGAACATCGATTATTACCAAACCTTTTTTATAAAGACAAAATGAAGTTTATTGCCATCCTTCTGGATCATCCAGAGGTTCTGAATGAATTCTTTGACAAAATGTGCCAACAGGAAAAGATAGTAAATCCTTACACCAAGGATGATTTTCAAGCTGAATCTTACCGTGTCAATGATGAGATTGTCATGGCCAAGATTACTTTTCCAGAGCCGATACAGGAACCGTTATGTTATTGTGTATATCTGTTCTTCGATCTGAACTTCAAACAGGCGAATTATTACTGTATTGAAAGAGGGACGGATGAAAACGATTTGTATGTATGTTCCTGGAATGCGAAAGAAAACCATTATAACTATGGCCACTGTACATGGCAGGATGACTATGAACGATGTAAAGAATTATTTTTGAATCAAGTATATAAGAATTAGAGGTGAAGAAAAATGGGAGCAATTATATCCTTTTTCATAGCAGTTCTTTGTCTATGCCAGCTTATCAACATGTGGTATATCACAATCCCTGTCATTTATTTAACATGGCTGTATGTGAAGTATTTGAAATAATTGGTGGATGATGATCAATAGACAAAAAGCATAGAATGCATCATTTCATATATTTTGAAATCTATTTATGAAGAAAAGACTATAGAGGTGAAAAGATGAAGCTTATACAACTAAAATGTGAAAACTGTGGGGCAGATCTGAATCTAAATATGGATAAAATGATTGCTTATTGTCCTTATTGTGGAAACAAATTGTTGTTTGACATGGATGCTATTAATAACATACTTGTGGAAAAAGAAAAAACAAAACAGATAGAGATCAACTCAAAAAAAGATGTTGAGATTACTAAGATCAAGCAGGGGTCAGAGGATAAGTATAAAAATAAGAGTTTAATACTCATGGCTGACCTCATTGCAGCTTTATTTCTTCTAATTTTGATCATAGTCAATCGATTATAAAACCCTGATGATAAACAATATGAGCAAATATTGAACTTCCAAAACATAATTGAGGGATCTAATAATAAATTGGATACTGTTGAAAACATGTATACATATAGAAAGATAGATTTGATATAATTAAAAAGATGATTGCTGATAACAGTATATTATATGGATTAAGAAGGGGGTTTCCTGATGATTATATATGATGGAATAAAGTCGGATTTTATACGAAGTGTAGAATCCGATTCTATAGCTATAGAAATTGAAACCAATATTCTTAATAAAATGGGAAGACACACGCCGAAAAGCGAGTTTAGATCCTGGGAAAATTCATTAACTTATATGTACAAGGTTTTGAATGATAAAAACATCCCGAATGATGCCGGTATTGCGATTGAGTATAATATCCCGCAGACATCGAAAAGGGTAGATTTTTTGATTTCGGGGTATAACGATAAGAATGAACAAGGTGTCGTTGTTGTAGAACTGAAACAATGGGAATCTATCAAAGCGCTGGAAACTCTCGATGCTTTAGTTGAAACTTATACAGGAGGTGCGAACCGACGGGTCGTACATCCGTCTTATCAAGCATGGTCTTATGCACAATTGATCCGAGACTACAATGAAACCGTTCAGAACCAAAGTATCGATATTAATCCATGTGCCTGCATGCATAATTATATTCGACATGAAAACGATCCAATTGATGCAGTCCAGTATGTTCCGTATTATCAGGAGGCTCCTGTATATACGAAAGGTCAACTATATGATTTAAGAGATTTTATTAAAAAAGCGGTTGTTAAAGGGGATAACAAACAAACATTATATGATATTGAAAATGGAAAGATCAGACCATCTAAAAGCCTTCAGAATACAATCACTTCCATGTTGAAGGGGAATAAAGAATTTATAATGATTGATGAACAAAAGGTTGTATATGAAGAAATACTTCAAATCTCATTATTGTGTCAGAAGGATTATAAAAAACGTACCATCATAGTTAAAGGAGGACCTGGAACAGGTAAATCCGTAATAGCTATCAATTTATTAGCTGAATTGACCAATCAGGACCAAATGGTACAGTATGTATCGAAAAACAGTGCACCGAGAGATGTCTACAAGAGAAAACTAAAAGGATCTTTTAAGGTATCCAGCATTGACAATATGTTTAAAGGCTCCGGAACATACACTGAAACAAACAATAATATGATACAGACATTATTGGTGGATGAGGCACACCGTTTAAACGCAAAATCCGGGATGTTCCGTAATAAAGGAGAAAATCAAATCAAGGAGATTATTCACAGCGCATATTGTTCCGTATTTTTTATTGATGAAGCTCAAAGAGTAACTATGGATGATATCGGTTCTGTTGAAGAAATTTATAAATGGGCTAAAAAAGAAAAAAGTGAAGTATATGAGATGCAGCTTCAATCGCAATTCCGGTGTAATGGATCCGATGGATATTTGGCGTGGCTTGATGATGTGTTAGGTATCCGAGAAACAGCCAATTATAATCTGGAAGGTATTGATTTTGATTTTCGAGTATGTGAATCTCCTGATGAATTACATCAATTAATTCTAGATAAGAACAAAGAGGCAAATCGTGCCCGTATGCTGGCTGGATATTGTTGGGAATGGATCAAAACTGGAAAAAACGATACAAATTGTCATGATATCAAAATTGGAAATTTTGAGATGAGTTGGAATCTAAATGGCGGTGAACCTTTTGCTGTCAGTGATACTTCGATTAATGAAGTTGGGTGTATACATACAGCACAAGGATTAGAGTTTGATTATGTGGGGGTCATTATCGGGGAAGATCTTCGTTATGAACATGGACAAGTCGTTACAGATTTTTCTAAGAGAGCTACAACGGATCAGTCCTTAAAGGGAATCAAGAAACTACATAAGAAGAATCCTGAACTAGCAAAGAAAAGAGCGGATGAAATTATACGAAATACATATCGCACTTTATTAACCAGAGGTATGAAGGGGTGTTATATTTACTGTGTTGATAAAGATTTAGAAAAGTATATGAAAAAGAGATTGCTATTATCTAAGTAATAAGCATTTATTACTGGATACTTAATGAAGAAATGATGTCAGTTACTTTATGAAAGCTCTAGTTACTTTAGATAAATAGCTAAAATGATTTTTTTTATAGAATCAATCTCAGTAGAATATGAGAGTTGCTTATTACTGAAAAAAGAGCGGTAAAACAGGTTGAAAAATTAAGAAGTTTTTGCCATTCCTTCCCAAACCACTCAATCGACCACCCAAACCACCCAAACCACCCAAACGACCACCCAAACAATAGATTCCAATCAATTTGATATAAATAATGGGCGGTTTTTGGAGGTGGAGCAAAGAATGATTCAATTAATAATGAATGATCCTGCAATTACGCAAATAAAAGTATCGGAATTATTAAGTATGAATGTAAACACTGTTAAATACTATTTTAATAAACTAAAAAGAAATCATATTCTTATTTGAAAAGGAACTTCACACAAAGGTCAATGGCTTGTCCAAATACAGACAAATGACATGGAGAAGTAATTGATCATACAATATAATATGTATCTTAACTCACATAAACGTAGTCTTGTTATGACTACGTTTTTTTATAACGAATGAAGATTATGTATAAAGCTGATAACCTATATAATAAGATATTGTGGATGAATCGGAAAAGAAATATATGACAGAAAAGATCAATCATAAATGGTTTATTAAGTGGATCAATGGATCATACGTAAGAAGTGAGACTGACAGTTGATAAGCACTATCGGATATGATGGGAAGGGATATAGACTCTAACCATATGGAACCCTGATTCCTTACGAAGGCAAGATCAATTCAGATTAGGAGAAATATAATAAAAATGTTGGAGAAACTTATAAGGGTGCAAAGAGAAAGAGGTATATGATACGAAAACTTTAATAAATTTAGAAGGCTGGGCCATTGTGGGAAATACGATGGTTTTATTTATTGATAACGGATGATTATAATCATGGGAGTTTAAAATAATATATAAGAAGCATGGATATGTGTATACGCTTTGTTTAGATCAGGGTGAACAGGTAAATAGCCCGTATTTAAGAAAATAGAAGATTATGTATGAAAAATTAAAGGAACCATTTATTCTTTAGATTTTTGTAGAGTATACTATATATAACAAACATAATAATATATATGAAAGGAGAGTCAGATCATGAAAGTGAAAAAATGGATGCGTTTGGTACTAGTAGGTAGTTTGTCCCTTGGTTTATTCGGGTGTGGTGCTTTACAGAGCACACCGGGAAAAACAGCGGCTGTCCAATTGAAGAAATCATCGTCTGAAGAAGAAAAGATGTATGTCACAGGTTGTAAAAAGAAATTGAAGGTGTATGAAAAAGCCGATAAGGACAGCGAGGTAGTTGGCAAGCTGGCTTTAAAGGATAAGGTTATTGTGATTGATGATGACGATGATGATTATTATGAGATCGAAGCGGTGGATCAAGACATCAAAGGATATGTAGATGCACATTATTTGACGGATTCAAAGAAAGCCGTAACAAAACCGGGTATCCGATATATCTCAGAGGATAAAGTGGATATGCTGGATGATTCAGAGGAAGACAGTGATCTGGTTGCGACGTTAAATAAAGGGACAGCTGTTACTGTTATTGCCAAACCAGCCGGGGATTACTACTATGTTTACAGCAAAGATGCTGATGAATATGGGTATGTAGAAGTGGAAGTCTTGTCAAAAGAAAAACCGGTTGAAGAAAAAAAAGAGGAAAAGAAGGAAGAAGTCCCGAAACAACAGGCACAACCTTCTAAGATTTTTGGGGCCGGTACGCCACCGACAAATTATTATGGACCGTATTACGTATATGTGGATTCCGGTTATCTGGCACTTCGCAATGCGATGGCCTTTGATGCCTCCAACGAATTGGGAGCAATGTATAACAATGAGCAAGTATATGTTTTGGAAACCGGTGGTCAATATTGGTATGTATACAGTCCGACTTTAGGCATGTACGGATATACCAATGCGAACTATCTGTATACTGCACCACAGAAAAAACAAACGTCGAATCCGACGTATTATGCCAGTGTAAAAACAGGATATCTGGCATTACGAAATGCGATGGCATATGATACCTCCAATGAAATTGCTCAACTTGCCAACGGAACGGCCGTCGAATTGGTTGATAAAGACACAGGTACGGAATACTGGTATGTGTATGTGCCTTCCCTTGACATGTACGGCTATGTTAACGGAAACTATTTGACAAAATAAAATGAAAAGATTATTTACTTATTTTCTTTGCTTTGGGCTTCTGTTGGGTGGATGTACACAGAAAACCGAAGGGGTCGAAAAGAAAACGGAGAGTGTACAACAAACAAAGGAAATCAAAGAAACAAAAGACGAATCTTTCCAGCTGAAAAAGGATGTGGAGGACTTTCTGATCGATAATTATGAAGATAGTGAAAATGTCGCTATCGGCATCCAGCTAGTTGATGAAAAGGCATTGACTGATATCAATAGTCATAAAATGCAGGCGGCTAGCCTGATCAAGCTGTATATTGCCGGCTGCATCTATGAAAATATGGAAACGATCGATGAACCGACACAACAGATGCTGGTACAGATGATTACCATCAGTGACAATACGGCCTGCAATAATCTGATCGATCTGCTAGGAAATGGGGATACGGAAGCTGGAAAAGCCCGTGTGAATCTGTATTGTGAAAACCATGGATTCGAAGATACGCATTTAGGAAGAAAGATGATGGAATCCAATGACGTGGATGACAACTATACATCGGTAAAGGATTGTACGACTTTCCTTTCCATGATTTACCACAAGAAGCTGCCGGGTTCAGAAGAGATTCTGGATCTGATGAAAAAACAGGAACGTAAAAATAAGATCCCGGCCGGGATCCCGGAAGGCATTGAAACAGGAAATAAAACCGGTGAACTTGCTGATGTGGAAAATGATGTGGCAATCATCTTTTCTGACAGACCATACATTCTCTGCGTCATGACAGAAAAGGCGGCCAATCCGGGTGCTGCCAGAGAGTTTATTATCCATCTTTCTACCTACGTCTATGAACAAGTGAACACTTAAAAAAGAAGCTGAGTTTCAGCTTCTTTATTCTTTTCCGTTCCAGCAATAGGTACAGAGATTTTCTTTATCGATACCGACAGCGTCCAGCAGATCATCCAGGCGATTATACCCTAGCGAAGAAAATCCTTGCTGCTTGCGGATGCCTTCGATCATTGTATGATATCGGTCACTGTCCGGGTTGGCATAGTCATAGAGAACATCTCTTTCAACATCCAGCCCTTCTTCCTGTGTAATGACTCTTCGCGCTATCAGTTCCATTTCACTGGTAGAGCGGGAGAAGTTGATATATTTACAACCGAACATGATCGGAGGGCAGGCGGCACGGACATGAACATCCTTGGCACCGCTGCGATACAGAAACTGTGTGGTTTCCCGCAGCTGTGTACCGCGTACAATGGAATCATCGATCAGTAAGATCTTCTGTCCGTCGATCAGGTCATGGACAGGAATGATCTTCATTTTGGCAATCAGATCCCTCGCAGACTGATAGGTTGGCATAAAAGATCGTGGCCAGGTTGGTGTATATTTGATAAATGGCCGTGAGAATGGTATACCGGATTCATTGGCATATCCGATAGCATGGGCTGTTCCGGAATCCGGAACACCGGCTACCATATCAATTTCATTTGGATCCGGCTGATCTCTTTTTGCCATTAAATGGCCGCAGTTATAACGCATTTTTTCTACCGATACACCTTCATAACTGGTTGAAGGATATCCATAGTAGCACCAAAGGAAGGTACAGATACGCATTTTCTTACCAGGTTTGGCTAATGTCTTGACACCATTGGGTGTCATAATACAGATTTCACCAGGACCTAATTCTTTATAGTCATGATAACCGAGATTTAAATAGGCAAATGATTCAAAAGAAGCGCAGTACCCATCCAGTTTCTCACCAACTACGATTGGTGTTCTGCCCAATTTGTCACGGGCTAAGAAGATTCCTTTTGGGGTTAAAAGTAGAATGGACATGGAACCATCGATGCGACTTTGCGCATACTTGATTCCTTCGACGAGATTATCTTGTTGATTGATCAAAGCGGCGACCAGCTCGGTGGAGTTAATGTTTTTACCACCGCTCATTTCAAGGAAATGCATGTTGTTGTTATGGATTATTTCTTCGGTAAGTTCGTTTGTATTGTTGATGCGACCGACAGTTGTAATCGCATAGGTCCCATGATGAGAACGTACGATCAAAGGCTGTGGGTCATAGTCTGAAATACAACCAATACCGAGATATCCCATCATGTCATGGATTTCATTTTCAAATTTTGTCCGAAATGGAGCACTTTCAATATTGTGGATCGAACGGTTAAATCCTTCATTACCGTACACCGCAATACCGGCTCTTCGTGTTCCTAGATGGGAATGATAATCAGTTCCAAAAAATAAATCGAAGACACAATCACGTTTAGAAGCTGCTGCAAAGTAACCACCCATAGATGTTCCTCCCTTTTTTTCTTTAAGATTATAACAGATTCATAGACTGAATTGGACTTTTTTAACGAAATTTTATAATTATAACACTTTAAGTTGTTCTTAAAATGATTTATAGGCTGTATTTCAACGAAAAATACGGTATAATACATGTCATATTATGAAAAAAGTGAAACGAATCAAAACCTATCGGGATACAAGATCGAATATTCGCAAGATTCTTTTGTGTATTCTCTTACTATGTATTTTTTCTTCCATTCTATGGATCGATCTGGAACTTTATAAAAACATTTATGAGCAACAAAACGCCAAGGATGTCAGTACGGTTGTCGATGTGCCGGTAAATTTTGATGAGGACACCTATGTTGTAAATAAGTATTCATCGGAAACTTTACAGGCACGTATCGAAGATTATCTGCAATCACACCAGATCAATACGGATCGGCTGGGTATTGCGGTATATAATTTCGAAGAACAGACAGAATATACATGGCAGGATGACCTGGAATTCATTGCCGGCAGCACATACAAACTGCCTCTTGCCATGTTGTATTATGACATGATCGACTCTAAAGAACTGTCTTTGGACTCTGTTATTCCGTATACCAGTTATATGGGGGATGAATCCTCCGGTATCATCTCCAGCCAGTATCCGGTAGGATCTGAGGTTCCTCTCAGCGAGCTTCTCTATGAGCTGATCGTTCATTCGGACAATTCGGCTGGATATATTCTGTATGAAGAGCTTGGGGGATGGCAATCCTTTAAGGATCTATGTCTCAAATATACCAATAAATCAATGGATGATGAGTTCTCGGAAGAAAATGTAATGACGCCGGGCTATCTTGAGGATGTATTAAAGTACTTGTATACGCATAAAGAGAAGTATACGGATCTGATAGAAAACATGGCAGCCAGTCAGCCAAACCAGTATCTGGATTATGTTATTCAGGTTGGAATGCCTCAGAAATATGGCAGCTATGATATCCATCTCTGTGCCGGCGGCTTTGTAGAAGAAAATGTTTCTCCATACTGTATTTGTATTTTTACGACGGGATTAGGAGGAGCCGAGCAGATCATGGGAGATCTCAATGAAATCTGTTATAACTATTTTAAAATATAAGTGAATTCCATGGAAGTTGGCTGTTTTAGTCCGCTTTCATGGTTTTTTGATTTTATTCTTTTTTATATAAATCGTTTATAATATAAGAAGTGCGAGGGATATAAGATGAAACTATTTCATATTTCGGATCTACATATAGGAAAACAGTTGAAGACATATAATCTAACACAGCTTCAAAACGATGTGTTCCATCAGATCATTGAGAAAACCAAAGAACAACAGCCGGATGTTCTGATTATTGCCGGGGATGTATATGATAAGAATGTACCCAGTGCTGAAGCTTTCGATCTGTTTGATACCTTTTTAAAAGATTTTACAAAAACCAATCCAAAGGTTCCCGTTTATATTATTGCCGGTAATCACGACGATGCTTCCCGTCTTCAATTTGGGAGCACGTTTTTCCGGGATCATAATATTTTTATATCCACTTTACCACCGCAGAGCAACGATTCGTTTTTGATGAAGCAAACATTGACAGATGCCTATGGGAATGTAAATTTTTACTTTCTTCCGTTTACACGACCGTCTATGGTGCGGGGCTGGCTGGACGTAAAAAATTATCAAGATGCCATTGAACAGCTGATCGCAAGAGAAGCCATCGATACCAGACAGAGAAATGTCCTGATTTCCCACCAGTTTTATGTCTATGGACAATCGCGGCCGGAACGTAGTGAATCCGAACTGAATTATCTTTCAGTGGGTGGACTGGACTGTGTCGATACCATGGTCGTTGATGATTTTGATTATGTAGCCCTGGGACATATTCACAGAGCACAAAAAGTAGGAAAAGAATCTATCCGCTACAGTGGGACACCCATTAAATACTCCTTGAGCGAAGTGGATCATATTAAAGGGATCCAGGTTGTGGAAATGAAGGAGAAGGGAAATATCACCTATGATTTTATTCCTTTGGTTTCATCGCCGGATATCCGGAAGGTGGAAGGGACTTTACAGGAAATTCTGGCACAAGCCAGCGAATCGAACAAGGATGATTATGTGTACATTGTGCTGAAAGAGAATATCCCCTACAATCCGTTAGATCTTCTGCGCGAACGATACAGCCACATAGTGGAAGTACAGAATCCTTGGATGCGGGCACAGCTTCATTTAGCTGAAGCACAGCAGGATGGAAAAGAAATTGACCCGATGGAAGCTTTTCGGGAATTTTATGCACAGATCCGCGATGAAACACTAGAGGGATCGAAAGAACAGTTGATGATGGATATTATTGACCAGGCACAGAAAGGAGACAAAGCGTGAAACCGATCTATATTGAAATGAAAGCTTTTGGATCCTACGTCCATGAACGCATTGAATTTGACAAGGTCGGTCATGGCTTGTTCCTGATTACCGGACCGACCGGGGCCGGCAAGACGACCATCTTCGATGCGATTACGTATGCGTTGTATGGAAAGACAAGTGGAAGTATGCGTACGGAGAAGATGATCCATAGTCAATATGCCAAAAAAGAAATGCGTACGGAGGTGACGTATTGTTTTTCCTATGGAAACGATAAATATACGATCGTCCGAAAAGCAGGTCAAGAAAAATATAAGCGAAATAAAGATGGCAGTTACAAGAAATTAAAGTCCGATTATCCTGAAGAAGTGGAACTGACGTTGCCAGATGGAAAACCATTCGATGGCAAGAAAGCCGATATCAATCATAAAATTGAAGAAATCATCAAATTGACGGCAGCGCAGTTTAAACAGGTTGTGATGTTGGCACAAGGTGAGTTTACGGACTTGTTGAAGGCAAGATCTAACGACCGTCAGGAAATTTTTATGAAGATTTTTGATAATAGTATTTATACCTCTATTGAAGCTGAAACCAAGAAACGGTTTAACGAAATGTATGGTTCGTTAGAAGACACAAAGAAAAATATTCAGGAATCTTTGCAGATGGTTACAATTCCATCAGACAGTGCGTACAAAGAAAAATGGGAAACGTTGTCTGATGGATTTCGTGAAGTTGATAAAGAAATATTGCTGGATACCTTATACCAGGTCAATCAGGAAATCGATACCAAAAAAAGAGCATTGGACAAAACGATATCGGACCTGGAAAGACAGGAAACCAGTCAGAGGACCTTGTTGAAAAATGCGGAGGAACTGAATCAGAAGTTTAAAGATGCAGAAGAAAAGAAGAAAGAGTATGAGGCAATCCTAAAAGAAGACGATACTGTTCGGAAATGGGAACAGCAGGTAGATAAGGCAACACGGGCCCAAGTCGTACAGACTTCATATCAGATGTTTATCAAGGGACATAATGCTCTTAAAAAAAAGAAAAGCGATCTGGAACAATTAGACAATGATATACGGCATTCCCGAGAAAGTATTGATAAATTCAAAGAAAAAAAAGAGAAAGCACAGTCTGTTTACGAGTCGAAAGGGGCTAAGCTGACCGGACAGATCAGTACATTGGAATCGGGGTATACACAGTATGAAAAACTGGATGGGTTCAAGGCACAGAAGAATAATATGGATCAAACGATCCAATCTGTACGGAATGTCTATGCATCCCTGCAGCGGTCTTTAAAAGATAAAAAGACAGAAGTACGAACAACAGAAGATCGTCAACAAGTATTGCTAAAAAGGATAAAGGACCCTGAGTACTTTACGATAATGATCCAAAATATTACGGATAAAAAGAAGCAGCTGGAAGATCTGAAAAAGGATCTGTCAAGGATGGCTTCATTAAAGGACTCTTTACAAATAAAGGAAACGGAACGGAGCGCAAAAGAAACGGAAAAAGATGCGGCATACCAACAGTATAATGACTATTATCAGTTGTTTCTATCTGATCAGGCGGCACTGGTTCGCAGCTCCCTAAAAGAAGGAAAGCCTTGTCCTGTCTGTGGCAGTATTCATCATGCTTCTGAATTACCGCTCCTTCAACCTCACGCAACAAGCGCCGATATCCTCTACCAGAAAAAAACGCAGTTTGATACTTGTAGGCAGCAGTGGGAACAATTAAACACGGACTGCATTCAGCTTAATCAGGAAATACAACTTTTGAGACAGACTATAAACAGGAATGCCTACCATGATACTGATCCGGACAAGGAGATAAATATTTGTTCTCAGGACATACAGGAGAATGAAAAGCTGAAAAAACAAGCAATCGACGATACTCGGGAAATGGCGGCCAATGATGAGAAACTGGTTGAGCAAAAAGATGCAATAGAAAAATTGGAGATGGCGCTCGAAGCGAATTCGAAAGAATTGCAGGAGCTGCAAAATCAGAATACCGGCCTCCAATCTCAGATTCAGACGATCCAGGAAACGCTGCCATGTGCGTCTTTGAAAGAGGCTAAAAGACAAGCAGAGATTTTACAAAGACAATTGGAATCCATTAAAACGAATCTGGAAAAAGCACAACAGACATATGAAAAGGAATACAATCAGTTGAATGGCTGGCTGGCAGCCAGGAAGACAATGGCGCAGGATCTTCAGTCATTGGAACAAGATCAAGTTCATCTAAATAAGAGGTTTGTCAAAGAACTGCGAACACAGGGCTTTGGATCGGAAAAAGAGTTTACCGACTCTATACTGGAACTGGATGTGATCCGAAAAGTCCGTCAAAAGATTACAGAGCATCAGGAAACAAAAAATCGTGTACAGGGACAATATCATACGTTGCTGGATTTAATAAAGGGTAAAGAAAGAACCGATACAACACTCTTACAGGAAACCATCCAAAAGCTGCAGTCCGAAAAAATGGGACTGCAGGCACAAAGAGATATCGTAGTCGGTATGATGCAAACCAATCGGAAGGCATATGAACGGTGCCATACTTTGTATGAGCAGTATGATCTTCTGCATCAGAAATACGAAGATATCCGTGACATCTATGTGGTGATCTGCGGGAAGACGCCGAGCCAGCATCTGGATTTTAAAACATTTATTTTACGTAAATATTTTAAGCAGATGTTAGCCAAAGCCAACGAACGTCTGATCCGTTTATCGCATAACCAGTTTATTTTGAAGTGTGTGGACATCGAAGATCTTGGAAACCGTGGCAGTGTGGGGCTGGATCTGAATGTAGTTCATCTGGTGACCAATGAAGAGCGGGATGCCAGAAGCTTGTCCGGGGGAGAAGCCTTTATGGCGGCTTTATCGATGGCGCTGGGGATGGCAGATCTCATTCAGTTAAATAATGGCAGCGTGCGTATTGATACGATGTTTATTGATGAGGGATTTGGATCTTTAAGCGATGATGTTCGCAATGAAGCGGTATCTATTTTAAATGAATTGACCGATGAGAATCGCTTGATTGGGATCATATCGCATGTAAATGAATTGAAAGCACAGGTGGATACCAAACTGATCATTGATAAAGATGATCAGGGAAGTCATCACCATTGGGAATACTGAGCGCATAAAATATGATAAAATAAACGCATAGTTTTTAGGAGAATGAAGGATGGACGAAAGAGTTTTGATGCAGAAAATCATTGATCAGTTAAAGGCGGCTTCAGATGCTTATTATAACGGACAAGCCGAAATCATGACGGATTATGAGTGGGATGCATTATTTGATGAATTAAAACGACTGGAAGAACAGACCGGCGAAGTATTGGAAGGCAGCCCGACCCATACGGTTTCTGCCGATCAAATCCGGGGCCAAAAAGAAGAACATGAATTCCAGGCTTTATCACTGGCTAAGACCAAATTACCAGAAGAGCTGGTAAAATGGGCTGACGGTAAACCAATCTGGGTCAGCTGGAAACTGGATGGACTGACCTTGGTTGTGACGTATGACAAGGGAAGACTATCCAAGGTCGTTACCCGTGGAGATGGGCATCGCGGAACCAACATTACCCATTTATCGTCGGGGATCTATGGGAT